>DAOWHR010000093.1 GCA_030641315.1 Anaerohalosphaeraceae bacterium
CCGTAGGTCGGGTGAACCAGCAGGCCCAGCCGCCCTACCTGTCCCAGGCCCGCATCGACTGCGAGCGGAACACAGAGGACCTGGTAGTTGGCGTCGGTGTGGGCATGGGCATCACAGCCGAGTTGACGCAGGTATTCGGCGATGATGCAGGCGATCTTTGCGGATTCGACGTAGGCGTGTGAGGTTTCGATAAGTTCCGGGACCGCCGGAGCGTGCCGCATCATGGCTGGGTCCATTGGGACGATAATAACGATGGCGGTTGTGTGGGTGGTGGTGACCTCTTTGCCGTAATTTTCGGAGTGGCGGCCGTGATAGGAATAGAGGTGATGGGGTTTTAATTTTGTTATGCCCACGTCGGCCGCACCGTACTGGCGTGCGAGACGCTTGATAATTTTCGCTGCACGTTCCGGGTCGGCAGCTTCCGATGTTTCGGTTTTGGGGCCGTCGGATATGGAACGCAGGCGGGCCAGAAAAATAAAGGCCGCGTTTGCGATGGGCGTCAGGTACGCATCGTAAAAACGTGAGCCTGGCTCGCCCAGTTCGGTCTTGGCACCGATAGCCTCATCGGTTTGTTTGTGTTCGGGGTGCTCGGTGTAGTAGTAGTCGGCAAGGTCGGGGTGGTGTTTCAGGTTGTTGCGGGAGAACATGTTGTCGCGTTCGTCGTATTGGGCCATGTCATTGGGGAGCGTATCTTTTGACTGCGGGAAGAAAGGAGCCAGTGACAGCAGAGCAAAGGCCGCGGTAAAGGCGAGTATTATATATGTAAGGACAGCCGAGACATCTGAGGAATTGAAGATGATCAGGGTGATGAAGAATACCGAAGAGGCAACAAGAGCGGCTGTCGAAATAAGGATTGGCCGGGCCAGGCGTTCCTTAATTGAGTCAACCAGCGCGATAACAAGCAACGTGTCAACCAGTATAAGCAGAAATATATTGGCGATCAGCATGGTCTCTCCGTAATATGTGTCACTTTTCACAGTATATTAGCGGATATGAGTGTTGGGGTCAATCAGATTGAAAGAAGCATCTGGATTTTATGAGAATGAGAGTGTAAAATACGGCGAAATAATGATTATGATTTCGAGGCTGTTTTATGAAGATAGTTGTTGCGATGGATTCTTTTAAGGAGTGCCTGACGGCCAGGGAGGCTTGCCGCATCGTTGCCGAGGCATTGAGTATGACGCGCGCGGATGTGGAAGTGCTAACGGTTCCGATGGCTGACGGGGGTGAAGGAACCTCTGAGGTAATGATGGCCGCTGGCGGCGGTGAGTGGATCGCCAGAGAGGTTACGGGACCTTTGATGGGGATGACTGTCGAGGCTGGGTTTGGATGGTTTGCCGACGGGAGATGCGCGGTGGTTGAGATGGCCTCGGCCAGCGGGCTTGTGAAACTTCCCAGCGACAAACGCGATCCGATGGTTACCACGACATACGGAACGGGTGAGCTGATACGCGCGGCTATCGAACATGGTGCGGAAAAGGTCATACTGACGGTCGGAGGCAGCGCAACAGTAGACTGCGGGATCGGTGCGGCGATGGCGTTGGGATGGCGGTTCGTTAACCGCGAAGGAAACGACTTTGTGATCGGTGAGAGTAAATTGCGTGATATCGCAAATATCAAAAAGCCCAGTGAGAACATAAAGGCCGAAGTTTTGGTGTTGTGTGATGTTGATAATCCGCTGTGTGGGGCCAATGGCGCGGCAAGGGTTTACGGGCCGCAAAAGGGAGCGACCGCCAGGATGGTTGAAGAACTTGAGGCGGGGCTATCAAACGTCGGTGAACTTGTGCATGATAAGTTGGGGGCTGATATACTGAACTTACCCAGGGCAGGTGCGGCGGGCGGACTGGCCGCAGGTGCCGTGGCGTTTATGGGAGCGCAGCTGGTCAGCGGGATCGAGTATATCATGGAACATTGCGGATTGGCCGAGGAACTTGCAACCGCCGACTGGGTAATAACTGGCGAAGGGAAATTCGACAGCCAGTCGCTAAGCGGCAAGGTTGTCTCGGGAGTGATGAAACTTGCTAAAGACAAGCAAACTAAAGTTGCGGTCATTGCAGGCCAGGTAACGATCAGTGCGGATGAGCAAAACGACTGCGGCGCCGATGCGGTTTACGGGTGCATGGGTGAAGGGATAAGCGAATATGAGGCGATGGCAATGGCCGACAGGCTGCTTGGCAATGCCGCGGTTCGGTTTGCGACGGAGGAGTTGGGGTAGATACGGTTTATTGGTATTTTTGTTTCTCTCTTTGGTGTATTAGTTTCCATGGGCCTTTGCGGAAGAAGATGTACAGGCCCGTGCTTCTTGCTATCCAGTCCAGTGCGGTTGCGAACCATACGCCGTTCAGTCCCCAGCCGAAAGTTATCGCGAAAAGGTAGACGGTGCAGAGTCGGAAGATGATCAGCGAGACGAAGGTTACGTACATCGGCGATGTTGTGTCCCCAGCCGCTCGCAGCGAAGCGGACAGGATAATCGCGAATGCGAGGAAGGGAAGTTCCAGGGCGGAAATTTGCAGGGCTGTGCCTGCCATTTTGACAACCTCGGGGGTGGCTCCGAAAAGACGTGCGCCGAACGGAGCGGCGATAACGAACAGCAGGCCAATGGCGAGCATTAATACGGTTGAGAAGATCATTGTGCGTTTTACTGTCAGTTCGGCGATATGGGGAAGCTGGGCACCGATGGCCTGACCCATGATGGCAGCGACGGCGGTACTGATGCCAACGGCGGGCATAAACGCCAGCGATTCAACGTGCAGCGCTATGTTGTGGGCGGCCAGCGAAGTTGTGCCGAGTATGGCGACGATCCTGATAAACGCAAGCTGAGCGCCGGAATGGAGTAGGCGGTCGGCAAACGCCGGAGCCGCAAGTTTTGTCAGTCTGACGAACGAACGAATATGCATGGACGTAAAGTCGCCAATGGTCATGCGGATACCTTTGCCGGGTGACACTAGCACCAAAACAGAGAGTATCCCGCCGAGCGAGCGAGCGATGACGGTCCCCCACGCGACACCTATCATGCCCATCGGCTTGACCGGGCCATAGCCAAAGGCCAGGATGACGCTGATGATGACGTTGGCGGTGTTCATGATGACGGTATTGACCATCGGTGAACGGGTGTCGCCTGTCGCCCGAATGGCTGAGTTGGCGATTATCATCGGCAGACCCATCAGCGAAGACAGAAGCACTATGCGAAAATAGACTGTGCCCAGAGGCAGAACGTCGGAACTTGCTCCCAGAAGAGCTATGATCTGGCGGGCGAAAGGATAACACAGTGCCAGTACGCCAGCGGCAAGAATGAACGAGACAGAAACGGACTGGCCTGCGAACCGGCGGGCGGTCGTAAAGTCGTCTTCGCCCCAGTATCGCGAGACCAGCGAACCTGCCGCGATAGCCAGACCATGAAAGGGAGCATTCAGAAAGATCATCGTCAAACCGGCAAGCATTGTAGCGGCCAGTGAGTTTTCGTCGCGGAGCCAGCCGACGATCAGGGTGTCAGCGAAGAAGACCATAATATACATAAGGTTTTCGAGAACGGCCGGGGCAGCGAGCGCAAAGATCGTCCGATTAAGCGTCGCTTCGTTAAGATCAAGACGCTTTGACGTGTTTTCAGTTGTATTCGGTGCGTTTGCCATTACGGCGTGATTGTACGTTAAAGACGTTGGTTATGAAAGCAGAATTAAGCTGCCCTTTAAAATAAAACGGCACGGATAGTATTGGTTATCCGTGCCGCAGGGTTTATAATTCAATATGTGCTACTTTTTCTTTTTGGGCAGGAAGCTTTTTGTCAGTTCGTCGGAATCTCCGTATTTTGCGCGGAGTTTTTCGAGGTCAATTTCAAGCTGCTTTTTGATCTTTGCGTAGGATGGGTTGTCGATCAGGTTGTTTAGTTCGTCGGGGTCGGCCCTGAGATCGTAAAGCTCCCAAGCGTCGATGTCATAGTAGAAATGGATCAGTTTGTAACGCTCCGTGCGGATGCCGTAGTGGCGTTTTACCTGGTGGACGGCTGGGTATTCGTAGTAGTGGTAGTACATCGCTTCACGCCATGAACGTGGGGACTTGCCCTTAAGCAGCGGCCGGATCGATTCTCCCTGAATATCGCCCGGGACAGTAAGGCCAGCCATTTCGAGAAACGTCGGAGCAAAATCGATATTGACCACGATGTCTTCGGACACTGTGCCGGGCTTAACGAAGCCTGGGTAGCGTACGAGGAGAGGCATACGCAGCGAATGTTCGTACATGAAACGCTTGTCGAACCAGCCGTGGTCGCCGAGGTAGAAGCCCTGGTCGGAGGTGTAGACTACGATGGTGTTTTGGGCCAAGCCGGTCTCGTCGAGGAAGTCAAGGAAGCGGCCTACGTTGTCGTCAACCGAGGCTACGCAGTCAAGGTAGTCTTCCATGTACCTCTGGTATTTCCATTTTTTCAGTGCCTGGCCGCTAAGTCCCTCGGGCGGTTTGACCTTCGTGTCTGATGGCACACGCAGATGTGTTTCGATTGTCATTTCCTGCTGACGGGCTGCATCGGATCGGGTTGCGTAGTCATCGTTGAAGGTTGCCGGTTCCGGGATATTTTTGTGAGTGCCTTTGTGTTTATCGTCAGGCTGCCAGTTGCGGTGTGGAGCCTTGTGCTGGTAGAGCATACAGAAGGGTTTTTCAGGGTCGCGATTTTTGACGAAGTTTATGGCCTTATCCGTAATGATGTCAGTGACATAGCCGGGGAACTTTTTCTTTTCACCCATCTCGATCATGTCCGGGTTGAAGTATCTGCCTTGGCCTGGCAGGACACTCCAGTAGTCAAACCCGGTTGGGGCGCTTCTTAGATGCCACTTGCCGATCATGGCTGTCTGGTAGCCTGCCGCCTGGAGAAGTTTCGGAAAAGTCTGCTGCGACCCGTCGAAGGGAGTGCCTGAGTTGTCGATCTTGCCGTTGATGTGGGAGTATTTGCCGGTGAGGATTACCGCCCTGCTTGGTGCGCAGATGCTGTTGGTGCAGAAGCAATTCTCAAAGAGCATGCCTTCATTGGCCAGGCGGTCGAGATTTGGTGTTTTATTGATTTTGCTCCCGTAGCAGCTCATGGCATGCGATGCGTGATCGTCTGTCATGATGAAAACAATGTTGGGCCTTTTGGCTGGCGGTGTCGAGTAGGCCTGTCCGGGCAAGCAGCCCGTGAGAGGTATGGCAGAAACTGACGCTGTTAGTTTGAGGAAATCTCTACGGTTAAGATTGTTCATTTTCAATATCCTTTCTAAGA
>DAOWHR010000211.1 GCA_030641315.1 Anaerohalosphaeraceae bacterium
CGCTCACACAAGATAACGCTGCATTAGTTCGTCCCATTTACCTGCACCTTTCAGCACAAGCTCGATCACTTCTCGAACAGCTCCGCTGCCGCCAGGTCGATGAGTAATATAGTCAGCCGATTCTTTAAGCTCGCCGACCGCGTTAGCGACCGCAACTCCAAAACCGGCACGTTTTACCAAAGGTAGGTCGAGCAGATCGTCGCCGATATAAACAACCTCATCGCTGGTCATGCCCACATCCTTCAGCAGCGACTCAAACGCGGGCAGCTTTTTCGTAAATCCCTGCTTCACATATTCGATGGACAGTTGTTTTGCCCGTACAGTTGTAGCATCAGACGCCCTGCCGCTGATTATTGCGACCTTCATACCCGACCGCTGCCACATTTTGATGCCGTGTCCGTCGAGAAGATTGAATTTCTTACTTTCGCTGCCATCGCAGTTTATTATCACCGTGCCGTCGGTCAAAACACCGTCAACATCGGTTACCAGCATCTTTATGTTTGAAAAATCCCTGACGTTTTCATCGCTCATACAAAATACTCTACTTTCCTATCTTTATCGCAACAATATCCTGAACATCGATCAGTCCGATGGGCCTGTCCTGCTCATCTACGACAGGCAGCTCATCGATCCTGTATTTATGGAATATCGCCATCGCCTCTGCGGCAAGGGTATCTTCTGTCACCCGCTTACAGCCAGCGGTCATAATGTCTTCTGTTTTACATGCGAACAAACCGTCCTTTTTATCGCCCATCGCGCGACGAAGATCGCCATCGGTTATTATCCCTGCAAGGGCGCCGCTGCCGTCAACAACCATCACTGCGCCTCTGCGTTTAACATCGCGAGTCTTGCTGAACATCATTTCAACAGTATCATCAGCTTCGACAAGAGGAAGTTTTTCTCCGGGCTTGAACATCATTGACTGGCCTACGGTTATCAGGTTCGCTCCGATCTCTCCGCCCGGGTGGAACCTGGAGTAATCTTCGGCGCTGAACTGCCTGGCCTTCATTACTGTAAAAGCTATCGCGTCACCGAGAGCGAGCATACACGTCGTCGAAACACTAGGCGCTATGCCTAACGGACACGCTTCGGTCTGCCTGCCCATACAAAGCACAAGATCACTGTGTTTTGCAAGTCTGCTGGACGGATTTCCTGTTATTGAAACCAGCTTTATCTCACGCTGCTTAAGAGGATCGATTATCCGTACGATCTCATCACTTTCACCGCTATGGCTAAGTGCAAATACAATATCGTCGACCTGAACGCGGCCGAGATCGCCGTGTATACCTTCTGCCGGATGAAGAAAATGACTTGGGGTACCTGTCGATGCCAGGGTTGCACTTATCTTTTTGCCTATGATGCCGGCTTTGCCCATACCGGTAACGATCACCGAGCCTTTAGTGTTGTAGATCGCCTCTACAACGGCCTCGAACTTGCCATCAACAATGTCGGCCATCGCATTGATTGCGGTTCCTTCGCTGATCAGCACTTCCTTAGCATAATCCAGGTCAAACTTCACTTACTTGATTCCTTATATAATATTGGATATTCAAAACTGATCGTAATATCAATTGACCCGGCTTACAGCTTAATGTGACCGCTGCGAGAGTTATAACATTCGATCCTGCAACTGGAACCTTCACACTGGCTGTCGGCTTCTATTGTTATCTGTTTGTCACCTTCTGCTTCCATACGTGCTATGACAGCACGCTTGCTGTTCTGCATATAGCTGGCAACTTCAGGAGATACGGCGACCTCAATACGCTGGACATCCCCGCGAGTTACCGCAATACTCATTTTACGCATCACATCGAGAGACTGTGACTCAAGATTTTTAATAGCACCCGTACCTCCGCAACGCGGACAGGATAAAAAAGTACTCGACTGCAAAGAAGGCCTCATCCGCTGCCTGGTCAGTTCTATAAGACCAAAAGCACTCATACGCAAAGACTTCGATCTTGCCCTGTCTTCCTTCAATCCAGTACGGAACACCTTTTCGACTTCACGTTTGTTCTTTGACTCACGCATATCGATAAAGTCACAGATGATCAAGCCGCCAAGATCGCGCAGCTTCAATTGACGAACGATCTCCTTTGCCGCTTCAACATTTATTTTCAATGCCGTCTGCTCTGCATTTTCCTGTTTTCGGTATTTGCCGCTGTTGACATCAATCGCGACAAGCGCCTCTGTCTGCTCGATTACAAGTGATCCGCCGCTCTTTAGCTCTACCCTGCTGGATTCGATCTTCTCGATTTCTTTTTCGATCCCGTACTTGTGGAACAAAGGAACCTTTCCTTCGTAGAAGCTGACGCAGCGTTTGAGCCTTGGTTGGACAATGCCCAGGAAATCACGCGCACGTTTGGTAACATCAGCACCATCGCAGATTATCTTGTTTATCTTTTTATCGAAAACATCACGTATCGTACGGATGACAAGATCGGACTCTTTATATATTTCCGACGGCGCGCCCGCATGTTCTATTTTCTTGGAGATCGACTTCCACAAACGGTTGAGATACTGCAAATCGCTTTGAAGGGCACGCTTTGTAGCACCCATCGCCGCGGTGCGAATGATAATGCCATATCCTTCAGGCAGTTTCAACTCGTCCAGCAAAACTTTTAGCCGGATCCGCTCTTCCTCATCCTCGATCTTCTGAGAAACGCCGATCTTATGCATATACGGCATCATTACGATATGTTTACCAGGCAGAGAAAGATATGTTGTAAGCGTCGGCCCTTTGGTACTGATGCCCTCTTTGGTGACCTGGACTATTATCTCCTGACCGCGTTTGAGGCACTTCTGGATCGGAGGCCGCTGGCTAAGCGACTTACGTTTACCTATTTTCTCCGATGGATCGCCCCCAAGCAAATATCGCGGATGGACATCGCTAATATGCAAAAAGCCGTTCTTGCTAAGCCCAAAATCCACGAATGCCGCCTGTATACTAGGCTCAATATTCGTTATTTTACCCTTGTACATGTTCCCCACATGGCTGACAAGACTTGCCCGCTCAACATAGAGTTCATCAAGTACACCGTTTTCTACCACCGCCACACGGCATTCTTCACCTTCCGTGACGTTAATTAACATCTCCTTTGACATTTTATACTCACCCAAATTAAATATTGTTTTTGCGGCGATCAAGCCGCATTAGATTCATTCTTACTGTTGTAACAGAACCGTAATTATCCGATCAGGCACTTATTCCTGACCATTCTACACGATCACGTACAACCGGTCCCGAAAGATCACTCCGCTCGACACCGAGCAGATTCATGATCTCTTCGACCCTGATCGATCCGCCAGGAGTTATCCTGCAGCGAACCATCAACTCACTTCCTTCAACTTCAACTGAACTTAAATAAGCTCCGACTTCCTTTCGCTTCCTGGTCCTGTTCTTATCAGACGACCTGTCCACAAATAGCTCACCGCCTTTATCACATACTTCGCGTAACCGCTCGATCGCATTTCTTACGGATTCGCTAAGCAGCACATGGCTCAAACTGAATACATAAAACGCCGACTGAGCCTGATACGAACATTTGCCCCTTACGATCTGTGCCGCGATAATGGTACACCCTTCAGGGAGTTGAGCAGCAAGTAACTGCCGCAAATTATCGGCATCATGATCGTCTTGTGCGGTTAGACCGACACAGAGAACATCACCAAAACATTCAACACCAACAGTCCTGGGCAGTGGAAGCGACATACGTATCCGCGGATTAAAACCAAGTGAATACGCAACTTCGATCCCGGCACGAACAAGCCCACGCTGAAACATCGTCGCCATTTCACGATGCGACAAATAACACAACGGCCCTTCGGTATTGAATGTAATAACTAAAGTTGACTTCTCAATATTTGTCATTTTATGGTGACCAAAAACAAATCCTCGAATTTTCAAAGAACACTATCATCAAAATGCTTCCGGCAGTATCTTCATCGTGCTGTCCCGAAGCAGATTCTTTATCTGTCGCTGCGAATCCATCGTCGCGACCTTGCGAGCAAGGTAATTGCACTCTTCGATAGTAACCGAGCGGATCACCTGCTTTATCTCCGGTATCATAGGAGGCGCAAGACTCAGCGTGCGAACACCCATTCCCAGTAAAAGCATGATATACTGTGGGTCGGACGCAACCTCGCCGCAGACACTAAGACCGATCTTGGCCTTGTTAGCATCATGGATCACGCTTCTGATCAGACGAAGAACCGCAGGATCGGCTGGAGTCCACAATGTCGAAACACGCTCGTTAGCCCTGTCAACCGCAAGGGTATACTGAATAAGGTCATTCGTTCCAATACTGAAAAAATCGCTTGGACCGGACAGCAGCGATGCGGTTAGTGCTGCGCTTGGTGTCTCGATCATTATACCGATAGGAAGATTGGGATTGTACGGACGGCCTTCATCGTCAAGATCTTCCATCACGTCACGAATGATCATTTTCGCCTGACGCAGTTCCTCAAGATTGCTTATTAAAGGAAACATTACCCGCACATCACCAAGCACCGAAGCACGAAGGATGGCACGAAGTTGGGTCTTGAACATCGTCAGATGCTGAAGACAATATCTTATGGAACGAAGTCCGAGAACAGGGTTCGTTTCAGTAATGTGGCTACTGCCTTGAGGCAGTTTGTCGGCACCAAGATCCATCGTGCGAATAACCACAGGTTTGCCTTCGACAGCCTTAACTGCCTCTGAGTATGCTTCATAATGATCAGCCTCAGTCGGCTCCGAACCACTGTACAGATACAAAAATTCAGATCGGTACAGACCAATCCCCTCGCCGCCTTTGTTTTTTACTATGACAGCTTCGGCGGGAAATTCTATATTGCCCATAAGCATCACACGTACACCGTCGCGAGTAACTGCAGGCAGGTCACGCAATGCGTCAAGCTTATGCTCGAAGCTAAGAAAGTCCTCGGCATACTTGCGATACTGAGCGATCATATCATCGTCGGGATCGACTATCACGATTCCACGATTGCCGTCAATGATTACCGTACTATCACTCGTAATGCTTGACGTGGTATCTTCAAGTGCCACAACTGCCGGAATTCCAAGAGACCTCGCGACAATAGCCGTATGGCTCGTTCGACCGCCGGCTTCTGTCGCGAAACCCTTGACAAAATCACGGTTAAAACCTGCCGTCTGAGTAGGCGTCAGATCATGGGCGATTATCACGACTTCTTCTTTAAGATGCTCAACTTCGTCAGCAACGTCACCCAGAAGCTGGGTTAGCAATCGCTTTTCTATGTCATAAATATCAGAAGCTCGTGCGCTGATATAAACATCTTTGACACTCTCAAAATGAAAAGCTATTTCGTTCAGCTTGGTATAAACAGCATATTCGGCAGTCGTCAGTTCACTAGAGACATAGTCCGTAATGCTCTTGCGAAAACTCTTGTCACGCAGATAACGAAGATGGACAGCAAAAATATCCTTTATCTTGCTGTCGGCGCTGCCCTGAACCTCGGCGAGATCGGTTAATTCGCGAATCGCGTCGGCAAAAGCATCACGGATGCGTTTGACCTCACTGGCACGGCTGGACGGTTTGATCGAACGACGAGGAATACGGTAATCCTTCGAATCAATAACCAGAGGCCTGCATATCGCAATGCCAGGTGAAACTGCAATACCTTTGCGAATTTCCATTTTTACCTTCTATTTCTGATCAACCCGCAGGCTCATCGAACATTTTTACTTCAATGAGTTCCCTCAATTGCGACAGCGCTTCCTCGGCATCACCGCCATCAGCAGTAATCGTCAACTTCATCCCGCATGTCGCAGCAAGCATGGTGACATGCATTATGCTCTTAGCATCGACAGCCGTTTCCCCATTGCTGACAGTGATCTCACTGGCAAAACGGCTTGCAACATCAACGATCTGCATAGCAGGACGCATGTGCAGGCCATACTCATTCTTTATCTCGACCTCAATTTCACGGACGTCTGCGGACAAACAAATATTCTCCAAATATATTTTTCATCAGGATCGGCAAAAACGATCCTGCCAAACGGCTGCCTATAACAGGAAGCCGTACATCTACTCGTCACTGAAATCCGTTATAAGATCATGGATACTCTCGGAAGTATCTGACTGCCTGAGGAACTTTCTAAAGTCATCTTTTTGCAGATACTTAAATATCGTTTCCATAGCCTGAAGATGGCAGTCAGGATCATTAGCAGGACTCAGAAGAAGCAGAACAGAGTAAGTAGGCTGTTTATCAAGCGAAGAAAAATCAATTCCTGCACTGCAGCACCCGATAGTAGCGACTATTTTCTTGACAAGATCTGTCTTGACATGCGGAACAGCCACACCTTTTCCAATACCAGTACTTGCCTCGCTCTCACGCGTGATAACCGCCTGGGCTATCTCGGCAACCTTATTCTTCCTGATACTTCCGCTTTTGCCAAGAGCAGAAACAAGCTCATTGATAACACCATCACGATCGACGGATGCAAGCTTTGGCACAACCGCATCAAAACAGATAATATCCTCTAATTTCATACTTTCTCCCAATAAGCCGATATACAACACATTCGACAAACAATAATTATAGTTATTAACCTACAACAGGCCAAGGGTGGTGCAAACCCCAAAAATCCCCTCGGGACTATCAATAAATAAATTGAAACAAAAGATCACATCCGGGAAAACTAATTCAGATCTCCAACCTCCTCAGGCTCAGAATCATCCTGACTGCTCATATTGATTCCGGATACGCCGGTAATGTGCTTTTTATTACGCAGCTTTTCCTTCTTACGGTGCAGCTGCCGTTCGATCTTATGAGTAGCAATATCAATGCAGGCATAAGTATCATCACCTGCTTCTTTCGCGATAAACAACATGCTTCTCTCACCGCGAGCAATTATTTCGACACTTTTCTGGCCGCCATCGTTACCATCAACTATAACTTCGATCTGGTTGATACCGTCAAAATAACGCGGTAATTTCTCGGTTTTTTCTTCTGCGTGTACCCGCATCGCTTCAGTGATCTCAATGTGCTTACCAGTCATAGTGAAAAGCATATCTATCTCCTTATTTAAAAAATATTAAGGTATAATCCTAATTCTATACATCTTCAACAGCATCTTCGCTCGGTAAAGATTTAAATGCATCATGTTCTGCCGGAGTTATTACTCCGCCGCTTATTGTAAATCGAAGCGCCTCTTCGATCGTCATTTCAAGTTCGATAGTATCCTCCTTCGGAGTCAGTATCACGTAACCCGTAAATGGTGTCGGAGACGTTGGGACAAAGACCGTTATAAAATCTTTCCCAATTTCTCTTGTAACACGCTTGAGGCCCGTACCGGTCACCATTCCAACGGACCACGTTCCCTTTCGCGGGTACTGGATAGCAACGACCTTACTGAAAGAAAGCTGCTTCTTGGTCAACAGGAAATCTGTTATCTGTTTGATATACGGATAGACCTTCTTAATCAAAGGTACATTCATCAAAGCCTTTTCAACAAACCGCCAGAGTGTCTTGCCCATTACGCTTGCAAGAAAAGCCCCTATAAAACACACACCAAGGAGCGCAAAAATAAAGCCGGTAATATGCCCGGGACCATCAACCCAGTATTTTTCGCCCTTTTGAAGCCTGGCACCGCGAACGATGTCATCTTCATCCGCACGTTTCGCAAGGGCTGCCGGGTCCGCGGAAAGCTCAGGCTCTGCATGTCGTGCAAATGCCAGCCGGTCTTCCGGGGTTACTGCTGGATACCAATCGACTGTAGCAACCAGAATATGAACAATGCCGCGATTAATATGGCTGCTGACATGAGTCTGGACCAACACGTAGAACTGAACGAATATCCATATCGTCAGAATTGTTGGCAAAAGAGCCGCGAGGCCCCTAAAAAAATATGATCTGAAGTTTTTTATTGCCTGCATTACTGCTTACCACAGTCCTTAAAGCAACGCTGCGAAATATTTATTTAAAAGCTCAAAAGCAATCAACAAACGTCCATGCCCACCCACAAAAGCTATCGAACTTACTATAATTTAACACACTTATAACAATAGCCACATTAATCTAAAGATGTTTCGGAGTCAACTAAAATCTCATCTCTGTCGGGTAAATGTCCCCCCGATACATGAACCCAAAGCCCGGCAAGAGAGCCAAGCACAAGCACAAGCCTCTGGCATGTTGCCAGAGCTGCTGCTGCCGCACTTTTAACCCCGCCCATTAAATTAAAGAATGCCCCGGCAATGTACACTTCCATTAGCCCCACACCGCCAATACTAAGCGGTAATGACCCGATTAGCCATGAAACAGGAAATACGACAAAATAATACTTGAAATGGACGTCAATGCCAAGATTTCGGCCGCAAAGATAAAAACCGATGATTGACATTCCTTGACACATAAATGTCAATCCAAGGGCATATATCAGGACAAGCGGATTATTAGTATACAGCTTAAACGCCCTTAAGCTCTTAAAAAACAACCGTAAACCAAAATCCCAAAGCCGTTTAACGATATGTACGAACTGTTGACGCCCCTTTTTTGTTGCGCCAACACTGGCCAGCAAGATCACCCCTACGGCCAGGAGCAGGATAATTGAACCTGAATTTTCAGCCCAAAAACCATTTGTGCCCTGTGCCTGCGGAACCTGGTCACCAGCCAGATCACCTACATCAACAGGAACCAGCCAATAAAACACACCAGCCATCAACAGCAAGCCCAGTAAACCAACCGCTCTATCGACAAACACGCTTAAAACAGCCTCTTCACGTTTATCGCTATCACAATGGTGGGTAACATACCAAGCGCGAATAATATCTCCTCCAATTGAACTTGGAAGTAAATTATTGTAAAATAGTCCAAGGAAATGCAGCCTTAAGCCAGCCCAATATCCAAAATGCACAGATTGAACGCTGGACAAAAGCCTCCACCTAAGAACAAACAAAAGCTGAGCAACACCGTATAACGCCATAGCAGCGGCAAAAACCCACCAATCAAGCCTGCTCAGTTCTGAACAAAGCTGTCCAAACGGGTGCTTGACAAAAAAAAGGCAAATCGCCCCCACAGCAACAACTACTCGCAATATTATCCCAATATGTCTGTTTTTCTTAGTTTTTGCTGTGTCGGTCAAGTTTTTACCTTAATCAATGAACGTTTCTAATAAAGATATATCTGTAATCGGCATTAAACAGTACTGAATACAATTTTAATAATATACGCATCAAAGCGGCTAATATCACCTTTTTTTTGCGCGTCTTGTTAAAATACTTGTCACAACAGACAATTGCTAGTAAAACCAGAACACTTACATCATTATAAACATCTAAATTACAGGAACAAATAATGGGCGCTGACAAAAAAATTGAAGAAGGTCTTGATTTTACTCCGAAATTTGGTGCTGACGGCCTGATAACCGCTATTTCACAGGATGCAGGCACAAACCAGATACTTATGGTCGCTTACATGAACAAAGAAGCATTAAACCTGACACTTCAGACAGGCAACGCAGTTTTCTTTTCGCGTTCCCGCCAGAAACTCTGGAAAAAAGGTGAAGAATCAGGACACGTCCAAAAGGTTCAGCAGATACTGGTAGACTGCGATCAGGACTGCCTTATCCTCAAAGTAACAGTCGACCAAGGCCAGTGCCATGTCGGCTACCAGTCATGTTTCTATCGAGAAGTTGAAAAAGGGTCAAAAACAAACATGAACCTCATTACCGAAAAAGTATACGATCCGGCACAGGCTTACAAAAAATAAATTTAACTAATCCAGCCGTCATGGTGTTTTCTTCGTATGAAATGTTGGTTCTCGTATTTCTCCGGGCTTTGCCTGTGTGATTATCATTGAGCTTTACAACCAAAAGTGATATTCTCATAAGCTGTTAATTAAATTACTTTACAGATCATAACAGGGATAATAAGCAATGTGCAGCAGAACATCAAGATCAGCGTTAATAATTCTGACCATATTACTCGTATGCAGCGCAGTCGCCCAGTCCGCCTCATCGATTGCGGTAATCCCAAAGCCTGCCCGACTTATCCAAAACCAGGGAACTTTTTCCATTCTGCCTGATACCATAATACTTACAAGCTCTCCATCCATTGAAAAAGCGATCCAACTCCAGCAAATGCTCTCAACACCGACAGGCTTTAAATTCGATATCGCAAAAGCATCCTCCCGCGCCAGATCAAAGTCAGTCATCCAGTTAAGACTTGACCCGTCTTTACAGCACTTAACCGACGAAGGCTACACTCTGACAGTCAAGCCGAACAAAATAACAATATCCTCATCTGCTAACGCCGGCCTGTTCTATGGATGCCAGACACTCAGACAACTTTTACCCGCAGAGATATTCAACAACAAGAAAACAGAAAATGTAAACTGGCAAATACCATGCGTCACCATAGAGGACAAACCGCTGCTCAAGTGGCGCGGAATGATGCTGGACTGTTCGAGGCAGTTTTTCGATGCTGAGTTTGTTAAGGGATATATCGATAATCTGGCGATACACAAGATCAATCTGTTTCACTGGCACCTTACTGACGATGACGGCTGGCGGATTGAGATCAAGGGATATCCAAAGCTAACTGAACTTGGCGCGTGGCGCGGTGACAATGAGGTGCTGCCGCCATCTCGAGGATCCGGGGCGGAAAGATATGGCGGATTCTACAGTCAGGATCAGATCAGAGAGATCGTAAAATACGCCGCTGACAGACACATAGATATATTGCCGGAAATTGACATCCCGGGCCACGGCAGAGCGCTCACAGCCTCTTATCCCGAAGCACTGTGCGCAGGCGTTGACGCATCCAAAAGTGTTCAAGGGGTATCCCAGAACGTGCTGTGCGCTGGTCGTGAAGAGAATTTCAAAATGCTTGATACAATGATCAGCGAAACTGCAAAACTGTTTCCGTTTGAATACATCCACATCGGCGGCGATGAAGTAAACCACGGCCCATGGTCGAAGTGCCCAAAGTGCAAAGCCCTTATGGAGAAAGAGGGACTCAAAAACACCGGACAGATTCAGAACTATTTCATCAAACGCATGGAGAAGATCGTTGTCAGCCATGGCAAAAAAATGATCGGATGGAACGAGATTCTGCACGGCGGCGAGCTTGAGCGGGACACGGCAATAATGTCATGGATCGGCAAGGGCCCTGGCATACAGGCAGCGAAAAAGGGGCATCCGGTGATCATGACACCTGGTCCCTATACTTATTTCGATATGGCTCAAGCCCGTGGCGAAAAGGGCCACTGGTGGGCCGGTATTGTTACGACCGAAAAGGTATATTCTTATGACCCGCTGGATATTGACTTGCCCGCCGATAAAATAAAAAATATCTTTGGCGTGCAGGGATGTCTCTGGTCAGAGTTCCTTGATAAGCCGGCCGGACAGGCATATTTCCAGACCTTCCCGCGTTTGTGCGCTCTTGCAGAAGTCGCATGGACTCCAGCCAAAGACCGCAACTGGGATGATTTCAACAACAGGCTTAGCCAAAGCCACTTGCAAAGATTGGACAATCTTGGCATTAACTACCGCGTCCCTAAACCTGCCGCGTTTATTAAGAAAGGTATTGTAACGATAATTCCACCTTTCGAAGGGGCAAAGGTTCGCTATACAACAGACTCAACCGAGCCTAACAAAAAAAGCACACTTTACAATCAACCATTTGCAATCTCAGACGCCTCAGGCCTCAGATTGAAAACGTTCATCGGCAACCGCTCCAGCACAGCGACTAAAGGCGCCCAGCGACAAGCCGCCGCAAAATGGACCTCCAAAAAAGTTTCCGAGCAATTCAAAGCCGTTGACTTTGATGTCACCGACAATATCGACGCCCCAGGCAACTGGCACCTTGATTTCGTATTCAAAAAAGGTTCGCACAAGCTCGTCATCAAACAGGTCGAACTGCTCCAGGACGGCAAGACAATCGCATCGGATATACATCAGGGACAGGCAGGCGGCGCACACAAAAACAACCAGTACAGACTCCCAATACCCAATTACAGCCCAACAAGCAAATACGTCATA
>DAOWHR010000307.1 GCA_030641315.1 Anaerohalosphaeraceae bacterium
GATATTGTGTTTTTGTGTGTCCGGCTCGATAGATTTCAGCAGTTTTGAGTATTTAGCGGGCACTTTGCTTATTTCACAGATAAGGCTTAATAATCCCATGACCGGTCTGATCGGTTCCTTTGAGGCAATATCACCGCCTGCAAGCGGGAAATAGTCCAGATGAGCGAATCTGTCAAAGCCGGTCAATGACGCTATAAGGCATTCACCTCCCCATACGGCATTGTCTGTTCCCAGGCCCGTACCGTCAGCGACTATTCCGATTACAGAGCCGGTATAGTCGTGTTCGGCAATGACCGATGCGATGTGTGCCCAGTGGTGCTGGACAGGGATAATGTTGTCAACGCCAAGAGTATTTGCGTACTGTGTCGAGAAGTAGCCCGGATGAAGATCGCAGGCGACAATCTCAGGTGCGATCTCATAAAGCTGCTGCAAGTGGCTAACCGATCTTATGTAATGGCGGTAAACATCGCCGTCTGCCAGATCGCCGATATGTTCGCTAAGCAGCAATTGATCACCTTTGCCCAGGCAGAAAGTATTTTTCAGGTCCGCACCTGCTGCGAATATCTGTTTTTGGCAGTGTCCCGATCGCAGGATCGGAGACGGCGTATATCCCCTCGACCGTCGAAGGATCGCTTGATCGTTATCTATTACATGTATAACAGAGTCATCAACCTGGCGGTATATCACCCGGTCGTGCATCAAAAAAGCGTCAGCAATGCCTCCCAACTTCTCCAGTGCGGCCTCGTTATCGCAGATCAACGGCTGATCCGAGATATTCGCGCTGGTCATTACCAGAACTTGAATAGATGGGTTCTCGAAGATTAAGTGATGAAGCGGCGTATAGGGAAGCATAAAGCCGTAAGTGTTCACTCCATTGGCGATGGATCGTGCAATTTTGGTGTTTTGACGCTGGCTGAGCAGCACGACAGGGCTTTGGGGAGAATTGAGCAATTTTATTGTATCTTCGTCGGTATGGGCAAACTTATTAATAGTATCGACCTGCGCCATCATTGCGAACGGTTTGTGCTCACGGTTCTTTCGCTGCCTGAGTGTGTGTACGGCTTGTTCGTTCATCGCATCGCAGGCCAGATGAAATCCGCCCAGCCCTTTGACAGCCACAATTTTACCTTCGCTGAGCATCTCGCAGGTTTTAGCGATTACGATGTCATTATCGGTTTGCAGTGTACCGCCTTTGCTGTCGGTCAGCCATATCTTTGGCCCGCACTTCGGGCAGGCGACAGGCTGAGCGTGAAACCGCCTGTCAGATACTTCGGTATATTGCCCCCCGCATTTTTCGCACATTACAAATGGCGACATAGTTGTGTTTGCCCTGTCATAAGGTATGGTCTTGACGATAGAATAACGTGGTCCGCAGTTTGTGCAGTTGATGAACGGATAGCGATAGCGAAAGTCATGCGGGTCGTTCATCTCCGCAATGCAGTCAACACATGTTGCCGAGTCCGCGGTTACATGAGATGAAGGCGCCCCTGATGGGTCGCTTGGGGCGATAACGAAACAAGCTTCGTTTGGGATGACCGGGACTTGACAGCAATGGCATGCAGTGACCTTCATCAATGGCGGAAGTCTGTCACCGGCTCGCAGCGTATCGATGAAACATCCGATACTGTCGCTGTTGCCCTGAACCTCGATGGTCACACCGTCAACGTCATTATATATATCGCCGGTCAGTCCCTGTTCGGCCGCAAGGTTATGTATAAACGGTCGGCATCCTACGCCCTGAACGCAGCCGTGTAATATTATTCGTTCCCGTCTCAATGATTTCCTTCTGTTGTGTATAATTAATGATCCGGCATTATAGCGCAAAAGACGGCTTGTCGGTACTGAGTTCCTGAAATTTTTTTTGTGCCCGAAAGAAAACACACAATGAAGTCCTATAAAACACAGCCCTTATTGTCTCAGGTACCGCTTGCCGGATATTTATCATTAGTATTAACAAAATCTTAATAAGTCATTGATTTTTATCGTGGTTTGTGCTATACTAATGTAAGTTAATGGGGACAGGAAAATGCATAAGCTGCTGACTACATCACATTTGCCGTTTTGTTTGGGTCTTGCTCGGCCTCCGCCGGTTTTCGAACTGAGAGATATTTGTTTGATCCGGTATTATTGAGGCAAGGACCATGTTGAGGAAAGTATCAAAAGTGTCGCCAATTAGTTCATATAGTTTCCCACCGATTTCATTATTCAGGGATCGCGGGCCGCCGAACGGATTCCTAAAAAGCTCGTATTATTTCTGTTTAGTTTTTCTTCTGTCGATGAAGTCTTAACATCTGCACCAAAGCGTCGCCAAGCCGACAAACAACCTCCATCCACCTGTTATTATCACACCTGAAAAATCATTTATCAATACTGGTATAACTATTACAGCGAAACCTTGACAATTGCCGAAATAACGATTATAAAGCAATAAGCAAGGAACATAGTTATGCACTCATTTATCCACAATATACAAAGGATGAAAGGCCTCGCTTTTCATTTTATTTCATCGTCGTTTGGGCGGCTTTGTCTGCTTGCGATTACTTTTGGTCTTAGCGGCTGCGGCGACTTCTTCGCTGAAAAACCAACCGAGCTTGAATCGATGAACATTCTGCGTGAATTGAGCCAGATAACAC
>DAOWHR010000441.1 GCA_030641315.1 Anaerohalosphaeraceae bacterium
GAGGCGCATATTCTGCCCGATATTACGATCACGATCAGCCAGAATACAGGCTACGATAACCGCTACACTCTCAACGTAACCGACAACGGGCCGGGTATCGTTAAAAAGCAGATTCCGAATATTTTCGCCAAACTTCTCTACGGCAGCAAGTTCCACAGTCTAAAAATGAGCCGCGGTCAGCAGGGTATCGGTATCAGCGCCGCTGGCATGTACGGGCTGATAACCACCGGCGAACCGGTGCGGGTTATCTCGCGTACGGCCAGGAGTAAGCCTGCACATAAATATCATCTGCAGATCGATACCAGCAAGAACAAACCAGACATCGTGCTGGACGAGGAATGCGATTTTCACCTGAATCGAGGCACAAGTGTTACGATTACGCTTGAAGGTAAATATCTCAAAGGCAAGCAGTCGGTCGATGAGTATATTGCTCAGACGGCGATGGCCAATCCTCATACAACGATTCTTTACAACGCGCCCGGCGATATTCAGCATGAATATAAACGCCGAACAAAAGAACGGCCCTTCATGCCGGTTGAGATCAAGCCGCATCCGTACGGTGTCGAGCTTGGGCTGATGTATAAGATGGCCCGTGAGAGCAAGGCCAAAAAGCTCGATGAATTTCTGCATAAGGAGTTCAGCAGGGTCAGCAAGCCCATGGCTCGAAAGATCGTCCAGCAGGCCAAACTGCTTAGCGTCAAACCTTCGACGTCCAATCTTAAGCAGATTGAAACGATGCATGAGATCATAAGCAACACCAGGATAATGGCGCCTTCGAGTGACTGCATCGGGCCTATCGGCGAGAGTAACCTTGTCGACGGTCTAAAGCGTGTTGTCGAGGCGAACTTCTATTCGAGCTGCACACGTAAGCCTTCGGTGTATCGCGGAAATCCGTTTTTGATAGAAGCTGCTCTTGCCTACGGTTTCAAAGGCCAGTCGGATAAAGACGATAACGGAGATAACGAACCGGTCATGCAGCTCAAACGTATCGCAAACCGTGTTCCGCTGCTTTATCAGCAGTCCGGAGGTGCGGTGTTTAAAGCGGTTGTCGATACCAACTGGCGCAACTACGGTCTGAGTCAGAGCAGAGGTTCGCTGCCTCGCGGGCCGCTCGTGCTGATGGTGCATATCGCTTCGGTCTGGGTTCCGTTCACTTCGGAAAGCAAAGAAGCCATCGCCCACTATCCGGAGATCATCAAGGAGATCAGGCTCGCCGTGCAGGAGTGCGGAAGAAAACTCGGAATATATCTCAAACGACAAAAACGCATCAAGCAGGAAGAAAAGAAACGCGGATACATAAAAACATATCTGCCGACAATAGGCGAGGCACTTAAGGAAATACTGGCGCTAAACGATAAACAGGTGAAAAAGCTCGTAGATAAACTAGCCGACACCCTGGAAAAGTCGCGGAAGTTCTAAAGTCAAAGATACACCGCGTTTTGGGTTGACCTGGATGTTTCTTGATATTTGCGTGGGTTTTTGGTAGAATCTTTGCGTTAGATACTGTGGCGTGTTGAGTTTTTTTATCTTTTGATCGCGTATGGGTGATAATATGAGGAAACGTTTTAATTTTGCGGTGTTTTTGTTGTTTTTCTGCGTTTTAGGCGCTGTTTTGGGCGAAGTTGAAGTAGCTGGCGATGCTGTAAGCAGTCCCGAAGCTGGTAACGCTGCCGGTCAGTGGTTCCGCTCGGCTGTCGATATGTTCAAAGATGTCGCCAGTGACGATGCAGGCAGGGCGATGCTTATCATCAATGGGGTTATCGCTTTTATCCTGCTATTGTTTGCTGTTGTGCTCGTTCGGTCAAGCCGAAAACAGAAGAAAACCATCGCCGCTTCGAAGCGGGAAGTCGATGATGCAATGAGACAGTTGGCGGCGGATCGGCTGGCGGCAATGACTGAGATAAACAACGCGATTGACAGGATGCAGGCCAAATGCCGTGAGACGGTCGATGATACGGCAGCCGTTGCTGAGCAGATGCGTCAGGACAGCAAAGAATCGGTCGCCCAGGCCAAAGCCGCGATAAAAGGGGTAAAGTTGGCATGGACAAAGATACAGGAATGGGAAAAGGCCAGCCAGCAGAAGTTCGCACAGATCGACCGGACCATTACAACCAAACTCGGTGAGATCGATAGCAGGGCGGCGTCAGTTACAAAGGATATGGTTAAACAGATCGCCGACAAGGCCGATTTCCAGCGAAAGCTGATGAAGATGTGGAAGTACGCCATAGAGACAACCGCAAAGAAAGAGCATCAAAAGGCATGTGATGCACTTGAACTGGCAAATCAATTGTGGGATCGCATCAATAAAGAATACCCCGGCACGCACGAAGCGTTCA
>DAOWHR010000133.1 GCA_030641315.1 Anaerohalosphaeraceae bacterium
AGAACGAACACCAACCCCCACGCCAGCAGAAAGACGGATAAGAAAAGGATGTAATAATTCCGCCTGATCATCAATTGAGTATTTCCCCTGCTTTTTTCAGTGCGTCCTGAAGATCAGCAGCCACCTGCTCATATTCGATGTCCAAAGGTTTGGAAATCTCATACTCGGCAAACTCTGAGGCGCATCCGATCTTTTCAGGAACTATGGGCCAGTTATGTGAATCGCTCTTGAGCAGCATCTCCTCAGCGTCTCCGCCAAGCAAAAAACTCATCATCGCTTCAGCGTTTTCCCTGTTAGGCGATCCCTTAACGATTGCAGCTGTATTTGGTATCGAAAGTGTGCCTGCTCCAGCCTGATCCAGAATTTTCATCTCTACCGGCCAGCCATTGCGTTTACCCGCATACACATCGTCCGTGTCCGTAAAACACACATCCACCTGACCGCTGGCCACCATCCTGACCGCAGTACTGTTGCCGCTGACGATCCTGATCTCATTTTCCTTAAGGCCGTGCAATATCTCGACAGCCCTTTCGCTGCCGTAATGCGTAAACCAGCTTGCCACATCTCCACCGGTTGTACCGAAAGAAGGACGAGCCATCACAACACGGCCCTTCCATTTGACATCCAGTATTTCCTCAAGACTTGCGGGCGCATCTTCTGCGGATACTTTTTCGGTATTATAAGCGATAACTCTCGCACGAAGCCCGAACGCATGCCACAGCTTTTTCTTATCAACAAAAGTCCCTGGCCAATTTGCAAAGTCTTCATTATCGAAAGGCTCAAGCAGACCTTCCTGCCCCAATCGGATAGTATAAAATATCTCGCTCGACCAGAACACATCGGCTGCGGGTTGTGACTTTTCGGCTCGAATCTTCTGAACAAGGCCGACCGTTTTGCTCGCTTCGATATCGAACCTTGCCAATACCTTAATTCCGCTTTGCTCTTCAAATCTGGCGAAGATCGGTTCGGCAACGGCCTGATCCACCGAACAGTAAACCACAACCTGTCCGGCTGGAGATTCCTTACTCTTGCACGAACTCAGACCAAACAGCACCCCTCCCAATACAGCATACCACACAATCCCTCTAAATGTATCCATCCATGTCTTCCCTTTAGTTGCACCGGCATTGGTAAATTTTAATTATGTCTATCTGTCGATCACTCCTGAACGTGTTCCTGCAGTCCGCCGAAATAGTTCTTGACGGATTCCTCATATCTTCTGGGTATCTCATTATCGCTGATCGCCTCAGCTGCGTTGTCACTTGCCGTTTGGATCACCTGACCAAGCTGTTTGGAACTTTGGCCTTTGACCTGCTCACCCTTGAAATACCAACTGGCAACAACCTGCCCGTCACTTCCTTTGTTCTGTATCTTCGTGGCCTTGGTATTCGTCTGACCGTCGGCGTCTTTGCCCCTTTGCCCAAGGCCTCTGCCCGGCCCGCCGGTCCCTGAACCGTACTTAGTTGACTGCCCGGCCTGCCACTTGCCAGTGTACCCCTGCCCCTGGCACATTCCTTCGCCAAGACAGGCGATCGCGTTTTCGATTTCCTCCAGGCTGGCCTGCATCAGTTTGATATTCTGTTCAAACGCCTCCATTTCAGTCAACTGGGCCGCAAGATCGCTAAGTGCGTCCCCGCCTCCTGCCCCGCCGCTGCACGCCGCCATAGCCTTTGCAAGGCTCGAACAGCTTTTGCTCCCCGCCTTGCAAGCAGACATCTTCTGCATAAGCTGCTCGATCTGCTGAGGTGATAGGTTCTGCTTTTCCAGCATTTTCTTGAGGTCCTCTGCCGATAGTTTCGCCAGCTTCTTATCAAGCCCGTTCTTTTCGAGCAGATCTTCCATAGCTTTATTATCAGCGGCTATCTTTTCAAGTTGTTTCGCCAGATTCTCAAGCTGCTTGGACAACTGCTTTTTCTGCTCATCGCTCATCTGACCGGTCTCAAGCTGTTTTTGAAACTGCTTTATCATATCCCGTGCAGCGGCCATATCTCCCTTGGAGATTGCCT
>DAOWHR010000017.1 GCA_030641315.1 Anaerohalosphaeraceae bacterium
AATAAAGCAAACAAAAAGTTGAGCTGATCTGACGGAACCTGCTGGCTGGAAACTCTTACTCCTCTGGCAAGGCGGCTGACCTGCCTTGATATGAAAAAAATCGCGGATGTTTGCATCAACGATATTCCTAAACTGATTGGTGCAGACCTTGCTTCGCTGTATATCCTGGATGACAACAGCGATATTCTACACCTTGAGAAAAATAATCATCCGTTCCTGATCAACAACATTGTGTCACTGAACCAGACCCCCCCTTCTCCGATGGTTGCTTCGGTTCGCAGCAAGAATATTATTATCACCTGCGACGTGGGTTCGGTTAACCCAAACTGTAAAAATGCTGACCTTTCCTTTTCACAAAACTATAACACCAAGGGCTGTATAATTAGCCCGCTGATCTGTCAGAACCGTGTTGTCGGGGTATTGAATCTTTCGGACAAGAGCGACGGGACGGCTTTTACGCAAAGTGATGTTACCGCGATCGAACTTTTCCGTCAGCTAATCGGGGCATCCATCGGCAACGTGAAACTGTTTGAAAAGTCACAGAGGCTTGCTCAAACGGACGGACTTACCGGAATGTATAACCATCGAACATTCTATGAAACTCTCGAAGCGGAACTTCGCAGGGCCCAAAGATACAACAGCCAGATCTCGATCATCATGGCTGACATCGACAACCTCAAGCCCATTAACGACAAGTTCGGTCACAGGGCCGGCGACATGGCGATCAAACAGATCTCACGCAAGCTGTCGGCTTGTATTCGTAAGATCGATATTGCCTCACGATACGGCGGGGATGAATTCGCTATCATATTGCCGAACACTTCCATCGATGACGCGAAGATCGTTGCTGAGCGTATGGTTGAAACCGTTAAGGCAACGCCTATGATATGGGAACACAATGAGGTCAAATTGTCCATCAGCATCGGCGTCGGTCAGTATAACTCCGACTCACAGCCGGGCGATGTTACAAAAGCCACGGACCATGCGATGTACGCAGCCAAGCAGGCTGGCAAGGGACAGGTGAGGGTCTTTCAGACGAGCGAGCCGGTTTAAAACTCAATCCTGGCCAGGCCATAAGGTTCTTTCTGAGGCCCGATGCCCCTGATTGTTTTCATGGTTTCCAGGGATGGTCCGACTTTAATCGTATAGCTTCCCTTTTCAAATATCTTCGGCTCAAACTTTCGACCCTTAATCCGAATGGTGTAGACGATCTCATTATTTTTTTCGTTGATGACCTGTACGATAGGATTGTCAATGTTCGTTTCAACCGTTGGCAGGAATCCCGTTGCTTTTCGCGTTTGATAGTTCGATTCTGTTATTGCGGGTAAATTATTCGAGAGGTTGTCTTTTTCGGAAGTTACACTTTTTCTGAATGTACCTGTTGTGCCGTTTTCGGTTAGTTTTAATAAGCCATCTTCTAAAGTGATCTCAATATCATCACGTCCAACGATTCTAATACGTCCATTTTTGACAAGATATTTATTGGTGTCGATATCGCTTGTCCCATTCTCCATTGCGGCATTGAAAACGGCTGTGCCATCGGGCTTGAGCGTAAGGGTTGCTGAGGCTACGCTATCAGCTTCAGTGCCTTTATAGGAAATGTCGATTAGTTCCCATGTGCCGATGCAGTCAGCTTGTGTGATTTTGGGTTCGGCGTTTTCGGAAGAGTTCGTTTTGGCGAGGAGTTTGTACTGGATTTTGAGCCCTGGCGGGGCGGGGGTGAGGAGCATTATTCCGATGTTGTTTTGGCTTGTTTTGAAAATGTATGTTCTTGGGAGTTGGTCGAGGGATCTTGTTATGTTGCCGTAGCCGTGAGTGCCGGATTGGAGTTCGGAGTTGTTTTTGAGTTCGAGTGCGGTGAGGGATTGCCATTTGCCGTTCGTTACCTGTACGGAAAAGGCTGCGAGATGGCCTATGCAGCAGGTTTGGCCCCTTAGTTTTACGGAAAATGCTGCGCCGGTTGCGGTTGACCAGGACATTATTTTCTGGATGTCTTTGGCTTTGATCAGGTCGTCGGGAACGGAAATGGTTCGTCCAGTTTCGATGTCTATTATGATGGTGTTCTGCTTTGAGTTGTCATCTGGTTTTACTATGAGTTCGACGACCGGGGCGAAAATGCTGCCTGTTGTGGTGACGAATTTCTTTTTGAGGACTGCTTTGATTCCATCGCCTTCTATTGTGAGCTTTTCATTTTTGAGAGTGATTATTATATCTTCATCTTCTCCTTCTTCGTCTTCGACGACTAACCGGTTATTTTTAAAGACGCAGATGGAGGTACTGCTATGAAAATCTCCTTCGTTGTCGGTAGATTCAACCAGCATAGTTGCATCTGAGTTGATAGTTACTGATAGTGAGACTATAT
>DAOWHR010000471.1 GCA_030641315.1 Anaerohalosphaeraceae bacterium
ATATTCGGATTTCGCATTTGGGCAACACGCCCTTACGGGAGGGAATTCGGGGGCCTTAAAGGTAAAAAGTACAGCAATAATAATGTTCGTTTGTGTTTGATTCTGTCAGATTTTCCAACAATTGTGCATTTTTGAAGAACAAATTGGGTGTTTTGCCGTTTTGAATAATGGTGCAAGCAGGCATTAGGTGTATTTTTCGTTTGCCAGCGGGGATGATTTGGTTTAATATCGGGTTATATAATCATGTTCAGCAGTTTAATATTTGCTTGAAGTTAATAGTCTATGGCTAAGATAAATATTGATAAAGAAAAGTGTAAGGGTTGCTGTCTTTGTGTTTCTGAATGTCCTCGCGGAGTTATTGCGATGAGCGATGAGCAGAACACGAAGGGTTATTTGTACGCTTTTGTAAAAGATGAGACTAAGTGCACAGGATGTGCCTTGTGCTGCCAGATGTGCCCTGAGGTTGTGATCGAAGTTGAGAAGTGATCTTTCAGGTTTCAATCGCGGCTGAGATTAGAGAACGGATCGTTATAAGACATGGCAGAAAAGATATTGCTTAAAGGCAATGAGGTGATGGTCGAGGCGGCATTGGCTGCTGGCTGTCGTTTCTTTGCGGGGTATCCTATAACACCACAAAACGAAGTTCCAGAGTATATGTCGTATCGTATGCCAGAGAGCGGTGGTGTGTTTATTCAGGCCGAAAGCGAGATCGCCGCGATCAATATGATGTTCGGAGCCAGCGCCGCCGGTGTGCGGTGCATGACGAGTTCGTCTTCGCCGGGCATAAGTCTCAAGCAGGAAGGAATCAGCTATATCGCTGCGGGAGAACTGCCTTGCGTTATCGCCAATATACAGCGAGGCGGGCCGGGGCTTGGTAATATTCGGGCCGCACAGGGGGATTATTTTCAGGCGGTCAAAGGTGGCGGGCACGGGGATTACAGGTTGATCGTGATCGCGCCGGGGACTTGTCAGGAGATGTATGATCTTACGATGAAGGCGTTTGATTACGCGGATCTTTATCGCAATCCTGTGCTGATACTTGGGGACGGCATACTTGGCCAGATGGCAGAACCGGTGGAAAGAAATGAATACGTACCGTTGTGCGAGATGCCTGAGAAGGATTATGTGCTGGACGGGTGCAAGGGGCGTGAGCCGAGGGTAATTAAGACGCTAAAGCTTGAATCTAATCAGGCGCTTATCGATCATAATATACATTTGCAGGCAAAGTATGCAAAGATCGAAGAAGAGCTTTGCCTGCTGGAGGAATACAGAACCGACGACGCTGAGGTTGTTGTGACAGCGTATGGTATTGCGGGGAGGATCGCGAAGGGTGCGGTCAATATGGCTCGCGATAAGGGTTTAAAGGTCGGGCTGCTTAGGCCGATGACACTTTGGCCTTTCCCTGAAGCTGCGTTTGAGAGGCTTGCTGACAAGGTTCGCAAATTCCTGGTCGTTGAGATGTCCTGCGGGCAGTATATCGAAGATGTCCGGCTTGCGACAAAGTGCAGTAAGGTAGTTGAATTTCTTGGAATGGGCGGCGGGTGGTATCCAACGCCGGAAAACATTTTAGAGAAAATCGAAGCGGTTTATTAATTTTTGTTTTTCAGTGCCCTTTCGGGTTTGAATGTATAAGGTGTTGTGATGAGTTTTACTAAAAGCAGTGTTCTTAAAGATCAGGCTACCCATTATTGTCCGGGGTGCGGGCATGGTATTGCGCACAGGATCGTTGCGGAGGTTATCGAGGAACTCGATATTCGTGAAAAGGTGATCGCGACCGCACCTGTCGGGTGCGCGGTACTGCTGTATGATTATTTCAACTGCGATATCATCGAGTGCGCACATGGCCGGAGTCCTGCTGCGGCTACGGCGATCAAGCGTGTTCGGCCTGAGAATATTGTATTTACTTATCAGGGTGACGGCGACCTTGCGGCTATCGGTATGGCCGAGACGATACACACCGCTAACCGCGGTGAGAATATTACGGTGATCTTTATTAATAACGCTATATACGGCATGACGGGGGGACAGATGGCTCCGACGACACTGATCGGGCAGAAGTCGACCACGTCACCTGCGGGCAGAGACGCGAATAACGAAGGGCCGCCTATCAGGATATGCGAGCTATTAAGCTCTCTTGACGGAGTAACTTACCTTGAGCGGGTATCGGTCAGCAGCGCCAAAGACGTAATAAGAGCAAAAAAGGCTGTTAAAAAAGCGTTTACGAATCAGATCGAAGGTAAAGGATATTCACTGGTGGAGATTCTTTCGATGTGTCCGACTGACTGGAAGTTGAGTCCGAAACATTCTGTCGATTTTGTGAATAAGGAAATGAAGGAGGCTTTTCCACTTGGTGTCTTTAAGGATTTAACCAGTAGTTAGTATCTAGTTGATAAGGTTCAGGACATCGTAGACCCTCGCAGGGTCCAGGACATCGTGAACTATACGATAATTTATATAGTTATAATAGGTTCTTTTTACGCGAAAGGACCTATCTTGAAAAGTGAAGAA
>DAOWHR010000085.1 GCA_030641315.1 Anaerohalosphaeraceae bacterium
GGCGTTTACAAGTACCAGACCTTCCTGAACCCCACTGTCGCGGAGGCACTCTTCAATCTGAGGGGTAATATTAATTAACTCCCTGCGCTGTTTGATTTCGAACCAGAGTTCTTTGCGGTAAGATTTCATCACGTGCTTTGTTTTAGATTAACTTCAACTCCCTTTTAATGGCCTCTATCCTCTCCTCCAGTTTCCCTTTTACTAGCTTATAATCGTCCCTGTTGTCCAGTTGGTCGTAGACACTGAAATAGAATTTGATCTTGGGTTCGGTTCCCGAAGGTCGGACAGAGACCTTACTGCCATCTTTCAGTAAAAACTGGAGTACATTAGATTTGGGCAGATCTATGGAAGTCTTTGCCCCGGAGACGCAGTCTGTGCTTACCTGTTCCAGGTAGTCACGGATGGTCACAACTGGTGATCATCCGCCCCGGCGACATCGCGATGATGGCGTTTATCTTTGGAAGATACGCTTCAAAGATATACGCGTTTGAAAACTCAATGATCGTTTACGCTATCGCCGCGGTCGTACTGCTGTCCGCGATCAACATACTCGGTGTCAGGCAAGGCAAATATACCCAGAACCTGCTCACAGTCGCCAAGGCCCTGGGCCTAAGCGTCATCATAGTTGCGGCATTCTTTGCTCCGCACTCAACCGATCAGCAATCCGCCGCTGCCCCAACATTCCAGGGCCTTGAACTTGCGATGATCCTGGTGTTGTTCACCTTTGGCGGATGGAACGAGATGGCTTACGTCGCCGCCGAGGTAAAACGGCCCGAACGAAACATCGCCAGGGCTTTGATCGTCGGCACCGTTGCCGTGACAGTCCTCTACGTGTTAGCGAATTCAGCGTTTCTGTATGCGCTCGGTTATAAAGGCATGTCCTCGTCCGATGCTATCGCGGTCGATACGATCAAAAATGTCTTTCCAAACATTGCATCCAGACTCGTAGCCGCGCTTATCTGTATCTCGGCCCTGGGTGCTGTCAACGGCCTGATCTTTACCGGCGCGAGAATTTCTTATGCGATGGGAACACAACACGCCGCTTTCAGGCTGCTTGGAAAATGGAACCCGAAACTCGGCACCCCGGTCTGGGCACTGGCTATGCAGGCTGTGATCGGACTGGTAATAATCATCTTTGCACGATCATTTATCGACACGATCATTTACACCGCGCCTGTGGTCTGGATATTCTTTTTGGCAACCGCGATTTCGGTTTTTGTGCTTAGACGCAAAGACAAAAACACCACTCGCCCATGGAAAGTTCCGCTGTTTCCACTACCGACGATTGTTTTCATCGCGACATCGATATTCATGCTCTATAACTGCATAACATTCGCATACGCCAACAAACCAAAGGCCTTTCTGGTCGTCACCTCAGCACTGATATTGGGAGTGATAGTCTACTGCGTTACGGAAACTCTTTTCACAAAAAAAGCGAAATGATCAAAGATCGTTTATCTCGCTCTTGATCTCATTGAGCATATTGATCGCTTCGATCGGGGTGAGGTTATTGACATCCAGTTCGCTAAGCTTGTCCAGCACAGATTTATGTTTCTGAACAAACAGCATTTCAGCTTCCGGCTCTGCTGTCTTGTGCCTGGTCAGTTCCGGCCCAGACGCTTCTTTAGCGAATGTCTTTTCAAGGTCGGCAAGGATCTCACTGCTGCGAACGATGATCTCCTTGGGAACCCCCGCAAGCTTGGCAACATGAATACCATAGCTCTTGTCCGTCCCGCCAGGCAGTATCTTATGCAGAAAAACGACCTCATCCTGCCATTCACGAACCGCCACATTGCAGTTCTTGACGTTGACCAAAAGTTCCGCAAGTTCGGTCAACTCATGATAATGCGTCGCGAACATCGTCCTGCACTTGATCGCGTTTGCGATATGTTCGGTGATCGCCCACGCAAGCGACAGCCCGTCATGCGTACTCGTTCCGCGCCCTACCTCATCGAGTATTACCAGTGATCGCTCGGTAGCGTTGTTCAAAATATTGGCTGTCTCGGTCATCTCAACCATAAAAGTCGATTGGCCCCGCAAAAGTTCGTCCGAAGCGCCTACCCGGGTAAATATCCGGTCGACAACTCCTATCTCAGCTTTGTCAGCAGGGATAAACGATCCCGTCTGCGCAAGCAATACCAACAGCGCGTTCTGCCTGATATATGTACTCTTGCCCGCCATGTTCGGACCTGTAATTATTGTCACATCGCCGCTGCCGTCACCAAGCGTAACATCGTTGGGCACAAACTCACTGCCAAGCGATTCAGCCAGCACAGGATGTTTGCCGTCAACGATAACAAGCCTCTTATCGTCTGTCATCAGCGGTCGAACATATCCTCGCTGCCGTGACATAAATCCAAACGAAGCAAGACAGTCGCAGTTGGCTATCGCGTCAGCAAGCCCCTGTAATCGACCGATATATTTTGTCGTCTCGGTCCGCAGCTTCTCGAACAGTTCCTGCTCGATTTCCAACGCCTTATCCCTTGCTCCAAGTGCCTGCTCTTCGTATTTTTTCAGCTCGTCCGTGATATATCGCTCGGAGTTCTTTATCGTCTGCTTACGAATATATTCTTCCGGTGCCTTATCTGCTGCCGAACGAGGCATCTCGATGTAATAGCCGAACACCCTGTTGTATCCGATCCGAAGATGCGAAACGCCTGTCCGCTCAACCTGGCTCTGCTGGTACTGTCCAAGCCAGCTCTTGCCGTCCTTCGATATCCCGCGCAGCCTGTCAAGTTCCTCGCTGAAACCGGATCGGATCACTCCGCCGTCGCGAATATGCGCAGGACACTCAGGCTCGATAGCAACCTCAAGAAGGTCGGCAAGTTCGTCCATGCTGTCACACCTGCCAGCAAGTCCGACAAGAATATCCGCCTGACACTGACCAAGAACCTCACGCAGTAACGGTATCGAACGCAACGTCGCAACCAACGCTATCAGATCTTTGGGCGACGTACGATATGTGCTTATCCTCGCGACGATTCGCTCGATGTCAGCGATCGTTTTTAGCTGCTTACGAATCGACTCACACACAGTGTCATTATCGACAAATTCAGCGACCGCATCCTGACGAAGTTCTATCGCACTAACGTCACAAAGAGGCATACAAACCCACGCACGCATCATACGCGAACCCATCCCCGTCAGCGTCTGATCGATACTTTCAAGCAGCGTACCCTTGCTGCTCTCGGAACGAATCGTACGCAGCACCTCAAGCGAACGCAGCGAAACCTGGTCGACCTGCAAAAACGCTTTGCGCTCGACAAGCCGGATCGACGATATATGATCGATAGCGGTTTTCTGCGTCTCCTTCAAATACTCCAGAACCGCCCCTGCGGCGGCAACTCCCTCAAAACCTTCGTCAATACCGAAACCTTCCAGCGTCTTCGTGCCAAAATGTTTCAGCAGCGTTGCCTTTGCCGTATACCCGTCGAAATACCAGCCAGGCCGATGCGTAACAATAGCGCCTGCCAATTGACGAATATCCGTCGCGAGTTTTTTCACTTCGGCCTCGAACAGTTCACCTTTCATCTCGGGCAGCAAACACTCTTTTGGACCAAGCCTGAGTACCTCATCGAGAACCTCGTTTTCAGCAACACCCTGCACAAAGAAATGCCCCGTGGAAATATCTACCCAGCTGATCGCGGCGTCCTTCGCGCCGATGCTTATCGCACAGAGAAAATTGTCTTCCTTCGTCTCGAGCAGCATATCATCGGTCAGCGTCCCCGGCGTAACGATCCGAACAACATCACGCTTGACCACACCTATAGCTTTTTTCGGGTCCTCAACCTGTTCGCAGACAGCGACCTTGTAGCCAGCCTGGATCATCTTCTTCAGGTAGCCGTCAACAGCGTGATAAGGCAAACCAGCAAGCGGAATGGGATTATCCCCTTTGCTGCGGCTCGTCAATGTCAATCCAAGCACACGCGAACACGTCTTCGCATCTTCGTAAAAAGTTTCGTAAAAGTCACCCATCCGAAAGAACAGGATCGCGTCCGGGTACTTTTCCTTAAAATGATGAAACTGCTTCATAGCAGGTGTAAGTTTTACTGTTGGTTTTCCCATAGTCAGCGATTATACAAAAACGTCCCCATTTAACAACTTAGTTATCAAACATTTCGCCTTTTCAGCATCAACAATCTGCAAAAGTTCCCCAACAAGATCCTCCTGACGCTGCGTAAAACACACTGCCTGCCCCTGATCGAGACCATCGACACCTAATTCTTCAAGCACACATTCGCAAAGTTTCCCCACCCCCTGCCCGCTATCTGCGATTATTCTGACATGCTCATCATCGACCCCCGCTGCTTGATCGTCGCTTAGCAAGTCGCATTTATTTGCGGCAAAAACCACCTTTTTATCGTCAACCCACCCCAATTCTGCCGCATCAAACTGCACTGCCGCATCATACAGATATACGATCACGTCAGCTTTTTCAATTATATCGATCGCCGCTCTCTGCGAATATTCATCCAGCTTATCGCTGCCAGCAAGTCCTTCGTCAAGCCCTGCCGTATCGAACACCTCCACCGCGACATCACCCATCCGACAATTGATGCTCACCCAGTCACGAGTTGTCCCTGCGACATCTGCGACTATCGCCTTTTGCCTGCCCGCAAGATAATTGAGCAGCGTACTTTTGCCGCTGTTCGGAGGCCCTGCGATAGCTACAATAGCTCCTTTTATCAAACATCTGGCCCTCTCTGTCGCCTCAAGTATGCTCTTGCATTCATCCTTTATAGAATCGATAGAAATATCTTCATCGGCCAGCCATCTCCTCGCTAAAGCCCCAAGACCATGTCCAGCCTGATCAGCGATCAACTTCACCCCTGCAAGACTGACTGCCTTTAACTGCTCGATCTTCGCTTCAGCCGCAATACTGTCTCCGCTCTGAATCGTAAAACCGCAAACCGCCAAAGCCTCAGCATCGACAAGTGCCGCCCCTTTACCCTTAAGAACCTCCATGATTGATTCGACGATCAAAGGATTGCCGTGGCAGTTGATTGCGAACTGATCGTCACTCTTTCTCGCAACGACAACATTATCTATCAAACGATCCTCATCGACAATATTGCCCGCGTGTATTTCCCCCACCGAAAGATCGACACTCCTGCCGGATTCGTTGCGGAATATCTCAGAGATCACTTCATGCGCACACGTTCCGACAAGCTCAATGCCTGCGATAGCTCCAACCCCCTTACCGGTAACCACAGCAGCGCGCATCATACTTCTACTTTTTCTTTTCATCTTCTTCCCATTGATCCTGCTGGGCCGTATCGTCCAAATGTTTCTTAAATGCAAGCACAACACCGCGAACGGCAAGATCGTTTACCCACGTATCGACAAAATCGCAGCCGTCTTTAAGAATCGCCCCGCCGCCGCCGGTTACGATCACCTGCGGCCATCTGCCGATCTCCGCTGCGAACTCTTCACAGACCACACGAAGCAGCCCGACCGCCGAATAATATAGACCGCAGTTAACAGCATCCTGCGTATTGGCTCCAATAGCATCTTTGGGCTTATGAACTTCAACCTCAGGCAGCAATGCCGTTGCTTCGCTCAATGCTTTAGAGGCGATCCTGAAACCAGGCGCTATCACACCGCCGAGAAAAACGCCCTGCTCATCGACAAGGTCAACCGTTATCGCGGTTCCAACGTCGGCAACCACAACCGCATCCTGAACGACCGCAAACGCCGCCGCGGCACAAACAACACGGTCAGTGCCCACCTGACGATAGTCATCAACGCCCATCTCTATCGGCAAACGAATATCCTCACCGACAACCTTAAGTTTTTCGTCAAGTTCTTCTTTGCACATGGCCCGCACAAACTCCGTCCAGACCGGCTTTACCGAGCTTGCCGCAATAAAACCGTCACGCTTTTGAACATTGGCGCCTGAAACAAACGGTATCTGCTGCCAGGCTTCGACAACAGTCTCTGTCAGTTTATCAACATCATCACCCGGCACAGATACGACAAACTGTTCCGCATCATCAAGAAAAAACGCGACCGTAATATTCGTATTACCGATATCAAGTGCGATTATATTCATTCGTCCTGCCCTTTTACTATCCGCCACAATTTCTCATTAAGTTCGGCGATACCCTGCCCCGTTGCAGCAGAGATCGCATACACTTTATCAACTCCGAGCCTGTCGATAATATCTTTCGTGTACTCGCCGTCCGGATCCTGATCGATCTTGTTGACCACAACAACTTCCTGCTTATTGGCAAGTATCTCGCTGTAAAGCTCCATCTCACCGCAAATCGTTTGATAGTTTTCAACCGGGTCCGAATTATCGGTCGGCAGAATATCCAGCATATGAA
>DAOWHR010000162.1 GCA_030641315.1 Anaerohalosphaeraceae bacterium
CGCAAGGTTTCCTCCATATCGGACCTCACTTTCCCAGACCAGAAGGACCACTATTAACAGAAACGCCAGGTAGAAAGAACGTAAGACGTAGTTCCTTTTTCTTCTGCTCGATACGCGCAGTTCCTTCTCAAAGATCGGTCCGGTTATCCGGGACGGATTTAAATATTTAAACGGGACTAATAATGTCTCTGCTTTCATCGACAACCTTTGAAGAGCTAATGTACCATACCTTTTGTCAGTTGCAGGAACGCGTCATCGAGCTTCATTTTTGCAGGCTCAATAGATACGATGTCTACATTTCCATTAACCTTATTATTACCACGACACTGCTGACTGGCCACCTTCAGTTCCTTATGAAGGATAGGCCCTTTCAGCCACGTAGGCAATATGCTCCACGATGTAAGTGCTCTGGCCGCATTCATCTAAAATATTTTCCTCCTAAGGTTCCCCTTTGCCAATGTAAGAAATAGCATACCCACTGCGGCATACACGGCTGCCGTAAATGCCAGAAACGTTGTCGTACCCCAATAACCCCAGCGAGCTATCAGGAAATTATAGTCCAGTTCAGCCAGAGTCTTCACCGCTCGGCTGCCTGACGCATTATCCATTACATCACCGATATGAAAGAACGGATTGAACGCAATCACAAATTCGAATAGTTCGTCATTCATTCCTGACAGCTCACCAATGATCATCGCGGCCAAAGGTATGCCGGCCCAGACAACTGCAGCAAATATAATATTCGCAATAACTGCGCTTGTCGTATTTTTTAACATACTGCTGAAGAATATCCCAGATGAAACAACAAGCATCGTCGCGCCGAACACTATTATTGCCACCTGTAATAACGTAGACGGATGAATGTACCGCAGTAAAATAAATATTGTGATATGTACAAAAAGAAGGCTCCAGACCGGTATAGTTCTGCGAAAAACACCTAAGGTTTTTGCTCTAATGATCTGCCAGTCGGTTATAAGCGTGGTCAACAGCACAGGCAGGGATCTGCTCACTTTCTCAGATGTAATAGTTGTCGCCGAAAATACAGTAGTAACGAAAACGCCAAGTATCAGGAACAGCATGCAATATGCGATATGCGTTTCGTTATCATCCAGAAATTTCTCACGCGAACCCATATAATATGAAAACAGAAGACACCCAATGATGAAAACCACCGAAAGCATTGTCTTTATAGAATTAATTTTAAAAGACGACTTTCTCAGTTCTTTCCATAATAACGGCTGCCCTTTAACACGTCTGATCTTTTGACCTTTTGAGGAACTGGCGAAAAATTTCCATTTTCTACCGGCCGACTTCACCTGCCCACATGCCTGGAGCAGGGCTTTTTTACGAACGACGATGATGGCTCGTAAAAAAAGCAACCCTGAAAACGCAAGCATATAAAGACAGTGCCATCCCCATCCAAATAGCGATATTCCTGTATTTCCCGGCCTAAATAACTCTTCCAGTAAAGCCATCATCAAAAAAAATGGATTTATTAGAGCAACGTGCCTCGCGATAACAATTTCTCGGACATCAAGATACTCATACGATATCCATGCCCCAAACCAAGGCAGTAGAATATAGAGTAAAAACAGCATCAAAACAGTCTGGATAATCACTACATAAGCATGTTTATGGTTGATCGATATATTCAGACTGAGCATCCCTGCAAAGATGACCGCGGTAAGTGTCACACAAAGACTTTTTAGCAAATAATCCCAGGGCACTCCGCCGAAAACCCTTACGATCCCCAGTATCGGCAGCGTCAGGCATATCAGCAACGCGATCTGTAAAAGTTTGCTCAGCAGTTTACCCATGACGATCTGAAATGAATTTATCGGCGTAGACATCAGCGCCCCAAGTGTCTTGTGGTAGACCTCATCGCTGATCGAATTACTAAGCATAATAACCGCAAGTATCTGTGCAGCGAAGAACTGAACAAGAACCACGATCCCGGTGATCGTCAAGCCAGCTCGAGACAATCTGGATACCCGAAAAGCAACATTTCCGCTCATGCGGACTTCCGACTTCCAGATCAAAAGAACCGTTATTAAAAGGATCGCAAGATACACAAAACGTAAGACGTAGTTTCTTTTTCTTCTGCTCGATACGCGCAGTTCCTTCTCAAAGATCGGTCCGGTTATCCGGGACGGATTTAAATATTTAAACGGGACTAATAATGTTTCTGCTTTCATCGACAACCTTTGAAGAGCTAATGTACCATACCTTTTGTCAATTGCAGGAACGCGTCATCGAGCTTCATTTTTGCAGGCTCTATGGACACGATGTCTACATTTCCATTAACCAGAATCTTTGCCACGACACTGCCTGCTACCTGGCCGTCTGAGAAATCAACTACGATATGCGATCCCTGATCGCTGACCTCTACGATCTCCGGGACGGTATTTAGAAGCTCTATCGCCTTTTCACGGTGCTCGGGTACAACAGTAACATGGACCTTTGAATGTGTCCCCATCTTTCGCCATATTTCATCCATTGTCCCGCTGAAGACGAGTCTGCCCTGTTCGATAATGCCTATAAAATCGCAGATCTCTTCAAGCTCGCTGAGTATGTGGCTGGAGATCATAATTGTTTTGCCCATCTTCTTCAGTTCACGCAGCAGTTCGCGTATCTCGATCCTTGCCCTTGGGTCAAGCCCGCTTGCCGGTTCGTCAAGGATAAGCACCTTCGGGTCATGGATAAGCACCCTTGCAAGGCCAAGTCTCTGCTGCATACCCCTTGAGAGGCTGTCGACAGCGGCACTTTTTTTGCCCTGAAGGTCGGTCAGCTCCAGAACACCTTCGACGATCGACTTTCGCTGTTTGGACGGGATATCAAACGCAGCGGCAAAGAACTCAAGATACTCAAACACCTTAAGATCATCATAGACGCCCATAAAGTCCGGCATGTAACCGACGACCCTTCGGATATCCTTGCCCTGTTTCAGCACGTTCTTTCCATCGACGAACGCCTTGCCGCTTGTGGGCTTTAGCAGAGTGGCCAGTATCCGCATGGTGGTGGTCTTGCCGGCTCCGTTTGGGCCGATAAAGCCGAATATATCACCCTGGCCGATATTAAGATTCAAATCGACCAACGCCTGAAGCTGCCCATAACACTTTGTTAAATTAGTGATTTCTATCATTATGATCATCCTTTACTAATTATTGCGGAAACACCAAAAGTCTGTATAGATTACGATTTGTATATTGACACTGTTTATCCTTCACACGGATTGCAGGTTCCTGCGTGTTTGTCTCGACACAGATAACAGCGGCGCCTCGTTCGAGCATCGCACGAAGAGCCTTTGTCCTGTCAAGGCTGCCTTTTGCGATATAGGCTTCTTCGTTGTTAAGTATAGGATTGATATACCTGATCATAGCGTCGTAATTGTTTTTATTATTGCTTTCCCAAATCTTTCTGTTTTTCAGGGAACCGTCAAATTTCTTTGTGGAAAGCTTGTCCACGGGTCCAAATTCGAAGACTTTGCTGTCCTTAACAAAAACATATCCTTTTTCAAAATTCGCGTTTGAACGGTTCGTTATCTCAAGAGCGACATTGCCGTCGCTGATACTGATGTTTGCCCGCATTGGAAAATCATCTTCAGGCTCCTCACAGAGCAAACACTGCATGGTCCAGATATTGATAGGCATCGAATATGGCAGATTTGTTCCATCGTACTGCATACAGTACACGTTTCGAGTCGCGTTCTGGCGGTTGTAGAAATACATGTCCCGCTGCTCCATCGAGATGGCCGACCACCATTGACCGTCTTTAATACCGTCGAAATTATATTTGTCACTTTTCGGCGCAAATATTCCCGCGTGAGTTGTCGAGAACGTGGAACCATCCGACGCGATAGAATCCGTAACACAAACAGATCGATATTGAAGCTCACCGCTTCTAAGTGCCTGCACTCCGTAGTATGCTCCGACAGTGAAAAGAACGATCCAGAAAGTGCATGTCAGCCAGGTCAAAGGCTGCCTGTCCAGCTTTTTTAATACGATATAATCAACCGGTCCAAGCAGGACCGCCAGCAGTACAAGCAACAGGATAACCCACCAGATGCTGAGCGGCCTCATCTGCGGGATGTTGAGCAGATATTCCATCACGGTGTTACTGCCAGCCTGTTCAAGTCCAATACCATAAGTATTTGAGTAATAGGAATTGTTATTTTCATCGATTTTCACACCTTCAATAATGTCTCTCATTGAAGTTGCGTGTATTTTGTTAAGCTCGAATCGAATCTGATTGTAATTGTATCGATCCTCTTCGTTTTTATTTGGAAGTTGCTGATCCTGTTTAGGCATGCTGGGATCGACAAGAATTGAAGATATTAAATTCACCCAGAATTTCATCGGATCATTAGTCGTGATCCCTGCTGACGTGGACGGGTTGAATGAAAGCACGCCTACCCTTCCGAAACCGGAGTAGCCGGTGGCAAACACTGCCAATTCGTCGTCAATCGTTACAAAGTCGCAAAGCTCGGAATCGTTCGTTTTTATTGGCCAGGCAATGACCTGGCTATTTGAAGCTTCGCTTAACCTAAGTTTCTCAGCGGTATCGTTTGGGATCTGATATTGGCCGGACTGGAGTATCTCAAACGGCAATGCCGATCTAAGCGGATTACCTTCGCTAAGAGGTTTCGATGACAGGACCATCAATAGTTTTCCGCCGTTACGCACCCATTGCTCGATCGCGTTTAACTGACTTTTGTTGCACTGTCCAAGATCGGCATCGTACAACACAAGAATATCGACACCGCCGTAACCTGTCCAGTCCCACGGGAGTTGCGAAGGGAGTTTGTCCTTTACATAAACCTTGCCGATAGAGTCCCCGTATTTGCATGAAGCCTCGTCGGCCAGTTTCATTATCCCGAAAGAACCTTCTCGCCGGCCTACAAAGCCGATCAGCAGATCGTTCTCACTAAGAAAATGCAATTTCTGTTTATCCTCTGAGTAATCCCAAAGATCATATTTTTTTGCCCAGACAGTTTTGCCGCCGGGAGTTGTGATGCGTACCGAACAATTCTGCGCAGCGAAAGCGAATTTCGTGATCAGCGGAATATTGAGACGTATGCCGGGAGTCAGCACAAACTCGTGGTTGACGATCATATTGTTAAGCCCGTCCTGCTGAGCTGAGATCGAAAGTACTCCTTCGAAAGGCTCGGTCAGAGTGCTTGCGATGCCGACATTGACCGCGGTCCAATTGGATGGTCGACAGTAACCGTCCCAGCCGAAAAAACAATCGACATTGAACTCATTGGCACCAAGGCAGACACTATTGAATAAAACACCCGGCAGGATAAATAGAAATAATCTCTTTAGCATTGTTAAACCCAGTCTAAATTCTAATTTTGGAATTATATACTAACCACTCTGCGCAAACGAGCAATAGAACGATCGCGACAATATAAGGCCAGATCGGCATGTTGAAGCGTTTTACCGTCGATTCGCTTGCCTTGATCTCCTGGCCGACAAGCGAAAGCTGATCTTTTGGAGCAATGTCACTTTCTTCACTGTCAAGAAGGTTGACAGCATACACCTTCGGATCGGCATCGGGCAGTTTAAGTTCGTACAATCCTGCCCTTTCCATTACTGGAAGACGGAGTTTACCGCTTTTTGTTACAATTATTTTTTCATCTTTATAGCCTGGCCCGTTAAATAACGCCTCCTGATCGGCATTCAATCCCAAAAGCGATACCGGTTCGGCTACCTGGATTTCAGTTTTTTCAACAAGTCCGGCCTCTTCTGCAAGAAAAGCTACCGCGTTATAAACGAAAAGAACAAATCCCGGCTCAAACGGCCAGTTGGAGTCCATAACATCAAAACCAGCGGTAATAAACGTACTGTTATTTCTGCGAATAAGGCCTATTGCAGGTCCCTTATCAAACTCTGCGAGAACCTCACTGTCGCGCGGCAGTTTCAAGTCATAACACTTGCCGACAAACAAATTGTCCATATTCACGTAATTGAGTACAGGATGCTTTGCGCGGTAATCGACTATCAGTTGATTTTGGCTTTGGCCAGCAACCTCAATGCCCGTCTCCTGAGGAGGCTTTCCGAAAACCAGGTATGTTCCTCGACCGACACTGGCTCCGTCATGATTATCGAGGACAAATACATCGTAAGATCTTGTGATCTCCATCGCCTTTGAATCCATCTGCGAAAACTCTGCGTGCGTGCATTTGAAAAGTTTGATCTGTCTGCATGCCTTTAATGCCGACTCGAGTACGACGTTATTATCCGTAACAAGCAAAGTCTTTACATCTCTGGGGGCAGATATTATCGACCATGCGGTATCATCGACTGCCAGAATATCTTTTCTTAACAGCTTTGCTTCTATGATCCCGAATTCCAATGACGACACCTCAAAATCGACGCTTACCTTACCGTTGATAACTTTCTTGCTGAGGGCATCGATCTTTTTACCGTCAATCACAAGGTTCTTTACTGCCTTTAGATCACCGTTTATGCTTAACTGAAGGTCAGTGTTGACCTGGGTATCATTATAGTTTGTAAGTGTTACGAATACGTCGATGCGTTGGGCGTTCTCAAAAGACCGCCTGGCCTTCATGGCTGTTATCGCAACATTATCCGATGAGGAGCCTATGGCCTGGAAGATCAATTCGTTGGCAGAGACTTTCAGATTTTGCAGATCCTGTATACAGCCGTCGCTGAAGAGTACAAGCTGTGCAGCCTGTTCGGCACTTCTGTTGTTTGCTTCGGGGTCTGGACTTTGGCAATATGCTCTTGCAAGGGCCAGGCCCTGCCCAAGACTGCTTCGACCATCACCGGCTCTTATATGTTCGATTGTCCTGACAAGTTGATTGGTATCGGATGTAAAGTTGCACACAACCTTGGCACTGTCATTGATGGTTATGACCATTATCTGGGGAGGCCGGTTCCTAAAGGACATAAACGACTTTTCAGTTATCGATCTGACAAAGATCGTTGCCTGCTCCTTAGCATACCCAAGCCTTGTAGGTTCGACATCGTCCGCGTTCATACTCGCCGAATTGTCAATCAAAAGAACGTATCTCTCGACTTTCAACGAGTGCAGCGACATTACCGGTCCTGCCAACGCGGCAAGAATCGCCAACAGCATCAGCATTTGAAGCAGCAGCAGAATATTACGCCTAAGCCGCTGGAAAGGGGCATTGACCTGCAGGTCCTGAACCGCACGCTTCCACAGCAGCGTACTGGGCACAACGCTTTCCTGTCGTTTCAGCTTCAAAAAATACAACAGCAGCAGCAAAGGCACGGTAACGGCACCTGCATACAAAGCTGTTAATGGACTGATCCAGTTCATTCGATTATTGACTTCCTATCTTAACAGGTTAATTTTTCGCAAATAATTCAACACAAGCATTTCCACCGAATCCGAGGACTTTGCCAGTACATAGCTGGACCCCCTTCTGACGCAATAGTCCTGCAACTGAGCGCAGTACGCCGAGAGATTCTTCTTATAATGTTTTATCAAGGCATTGCTGATCGTCACTTCTGCGACATCGCTGTCCTCGATGTCCAGAAGTTTAAGATCACCGGTCATCTCAGGGTCGAACTCCTGCGGCGAGAGCACCTGGATCGCGTAAAGATCATAGCCGCGACCGATGATTCGGCGCATCGCTGACTCATACCCTTCCTTGAAAAAGAAATCCGACAGGATGATCATGATCCCTGTTCCGGACTGTGTTGCGGCAATTTGTTTACATACATTATCAAAATCGGTCATCCCTTCAAACTCAGCGTCGAGAAGAAATTCAGCGATGTTCGGCAGATAATTTCGACCTCGCATATACTTCAACTGATTTACAATGCCGAGATTGAACGAACTCATCGTCAGCCTGTTATTATTGACCAGACTTACATATCCCAAAGCGGCGGCCAGTTTGAGGATAAACGTTGACTTGGCTGGTTCGCCATATCCCACTGACCCGCTGACATCGACAGCAATATGAACCGTAAGGTCCTGCTCTTCCATAAACAGTTTCAAAAACAGTTGTTCGAGTCTGGCATAGATGTTCCAGTCAACGAACCGCAGATCGTCGCCAGCAACATACGGACGATGGTCAGCAAACTCGACACTTTGGCCTCGACGCTTGGACCTTCGCTGGCCCTGCATCTTGCCGTGCAGAATCTTTTTGCTCAAAACGTCCATCGAATCGAGCCTTGCCATGAAGTCCGCGTCAAGCAGTTGAGTAAGTTTTCTTCTGTTATTGTTCACTGGTTTTTATAAGCCTCACTGTTTCATCAAAACTCACCAAGTCATCATGTTATTTACTGGCGACCTTATCGAGCGTTGTCGGGATTTCTTTTAGTATCTGCTGCAAAATATCATCATTTGAAATGCCTTCGGCCTGCGCCTCGAAATTGAGCAATACCCTGTGCCTCAACGATTGCAGGTAGGATTGGCGAACATCTGAAAAGCTGATGTGATACCGCTCGTCAAGCATCGCACGGACCTTAGCGGCAAGTATTATCGCCTGAACACCTCTTGGCGATGCGCCAAACCGAACGTACTGATTGGTGATCGAACAGGCATACTCACCTTCGGGATGCGTTGCAAGAACAAGCCTGATAGCGTAATCCTGAACGTGTTCGGCAACGGCAACGCGTCTTACAAGATGCTGAGATTCGATGATCTGCTCAGCGTCAAGAACAGGCTGAGCCTCGGGATGATCGGCAGTTGTAGTTCTGTTCAATATCGTCGCCAACTCCTGACGATTGCTGTACGGGACCAGCAGCTTAAATATGAATCTGTCAAGCTGCGCCTCAGGCAGCGGATACGTACCTTCCTGCTCAATCGGGTTTTGTGTGGCAAGAACCAGGAACGGCTCGGGCAGTTTACGAACGGTTCCTCCGCTGGTTACGGTATGTTCCTGCATCGCTTCAAGCATTGCCGATTGTGTTTTGGGAGTCGCCCTGTTGATCTCGTCGGCAAGTATGATCTGCCCGAAAATAGGCCCGTGCTGAAACTCGAAAAACCTTTTGCCGCTTCCCTTCTCTTCGGTGAGAATATTTGTGCCAACGATGTCAGCCGGCATTAGGTCAGGAGTGAACTGTATGCGGGCAAAATCCAGCGACAACGCCTGGCTAAGCGTCCTGACGAGCAATGTCTTTCCAAGTCCGGGCACACCTTCAAGCAAAACATGACCGCCGCAAAACATGGCGATCAGGACACCGTCAACGATCTCACTGTGGCCTACGATAACCTTGCCGACCTCTTTGCGAAGACTTTCGAATATTAAACGAAACTCATGGCATTTCTTTTCGACATCTTTTATGTTTTCCGACATGCTAATATCTCCTAAGAACTTCAATTATTCTTTTTGTCCGTCTTTATCACGAATCGCTTTTTTCTTAGCGTTCAATAACTGCTGTATATGGCCCTGCTCAGTAGATTGGGGCTTATCCTTTTTCGGTTTTTCTTTCTCCGTCGGCTTTTTGACATCTTCTTTTGGCGATGTATCGGTTAAGGGCATTTCATCTTTTGCGTCTTTAGAGGCTTCGAACCTTTGTTTTCTTACCACTTCCGTATCATCCCTGTACAGATGCTTTTGCATTTTCTTCTGGGTTTTCTTTAACCGTGTTAAAGTTTGCTGAGCCTGATGAGCCTTTCCTTTGCTTTTCAGCATCGAGGCCAGTTTATTAAAGCCTGCCTTGAAATCTACCGCGATCCTTCGGACAGCGACATCGAAAAGGAACACACCCAGCCACAGGAACATAAGCTCTTTTGTCAGTGGAATAAATGTCTGCGGAAATTTGACCCCGCTCGGATCGAACAGGTTCGCTTCGTCCGGGGCTGTTTCGATCATCCTGCCGCCGGACAACTCGCTGACCTGCCTTAGCAGAGCGACATTATCCGTCAGATCGCTGAACTCCGGTGCGAACGGAACGGTGAACGGTGTCTGCATCAACAGATCTTTCTGCTGGGCGCCACGCTTTCTGTATCTAAGATTCAGCAGATGACTGCCGGGCATATTCGCTTCGAACGTTCCTTTGTACTGGCCCGGACCAACCTGGTTAAGAATAAGCTCATTGCTGTTAATATCCGGCGAAATAACCTGTGCGATCATATTTGAAAGCCGCAAATACTCGCCATTACTATCGAGCGCCTCGATATGAACGTTCACGTCATTGCCCTGCACATCGACCAGTATCTCGCAGTCGGAGGCCTGACCTGGTTTTGCCGCCCACCGTACAAGCTGCTCGGCAAATCTTCGTCCGTTATCCCATGCCAGCCAGTTCGACCCCCATCGACTGTCCAGAGCACTTGTAAATACCGAACACCTTCCCAGACCGGCCTGACATGATGCGACAACAGGGTCACCCTCGTTATTGGATATGATAATCCTGCTGAGGCCGCCCTTGGGACCGGTAAGAACAAATCCATCTAACGGCGGCAGCGGTGCGGATATTCCTTTTAATATCTCATCGATTGAGAAAGTTATCTGCGGAATAAACGGCTGCTCAAGTATCAGCGCCCTTTTAATCACCTGTGCTTCTTTGATAAATATTTTCGGTAGCTGCTGAGGGTCCTTAACATCGTAGAACCTGCCGCCGGTGCTTTTTGCGAGATAAAGAAGGCTCTGGACATCGTTGGGGCTGTGCGGGAACACCGCGATACCGGTACAGGTTATGCCGGCATCTTTTACCTTTGCCAGAAGTTCCTTCGTCGGCGGTGCCGGATCGCCATCGCTTATCACGATGATATGCTTTTGTGCGGCATCGGCGTCTTTCAATGCGTCATAGGCAAGCTGAATATGCGCCCCAAGGTCCGGCATGTCTCCGATAGACATCTGTTTTATCGAGGAGATCAGCCCTTCTTTGTCGCCAGCTTCGGACAATGGATATACCCAGTTACTGTTACCGCTGCCGCTCCAGTTATATGAAAGCACACCGACCAGGTCAAGCCTGCTAAGAGTCCTTACCGCAGCGATTGCCACACGCTCGCCCCAGAGATTTCCCTGCGGCATTTCACACGAGTGCATAATAAGAACCAATGCTCCTTTGGGAAGCTGTTTTTTCTGCGGCGGATCGAGATCGATCGGCAGCACTTCCTGCACCGGCGAACCGATCCATCCGCCTGCTCCAAACGCCTCGGGACCGCCCGTCATCACCAGCCCGCCGCCAATATCCGTCACGTACCGGACAAGCATCTCCTGCTGCTGATACGAGAAGTTGCTGCAACTTGTATTTGCCAGTATTATCGCATCGGTGTCCATCAGCCTGGCGATGTTATCCGGAAATTCCGCTGCGTGCATATACTCGACTTCCATCTCACACTGCCCAAGCATCTCGGAAAGACTCACAGCCGATTTACCGTCACCATCGATAACCAGCACATTGCCGGGGCCAGCGACATAAGTTATCGCGGACGAGCGGTTATTGGCATCGATCTGATCTGCCGCCGGGTCATCCGGTACAAAGATCGCCTCAAATTCATGTACTCCTCTTGTTCCGACGGGCAGCGAGATCGTATGAACATTCGTACCCGGTTTCAGTCGCACATCGGCGGCAACCTGCGAACTGCCAGGCACAAGATCGACAGGAGTATCATTCAGGTTAAGATATATCCTGCCTTGATTGTAACCGGTGCTGTTAAGAACGAATCGCAGCGAAACCGTCTGATTGCTCCTTGCCCTGACAGGGGCGTTCAAACGTTTGAATATCACCTCGTTAGCATAAGCGTATTCAACAGGCAGCACATCGATCGGAATATTGTTCATCGCCGCGATCTCAGCGGCCTGTTTTAGGTCGCCTTCTGTCTCATTGCCATCACTTACAAGCAGGATTCTGGCAGCAGTATTGGGAGGTGCGATAGCAAGAGCCATCTGAATACCTTCCGACAGTTTGCTCTGCTGGCCGGTAATAGCTGTGTTGCGTCTGCGAATCTCAGTATCTTTCGATGACAACTTTGAAATACTCGCCAGTTCGGCAATATCCACCACCGCCAGCCTGCCGGATTCGGGCTTGTATTTCAGCGATTCTTCAATATAGTTGATCCGGTCCTCAATCAGTTCGGCAGGGATCGATCTGCTGCGGTCTATAACCGCGATAACCGTAAGCTCGTCATTCTGCTCTACCCGTGTTAATCTCGCCAGAAGCAGCACAAGTATCACGATCAACACGCACCTCGTAACTATCGCGATCCAGCGTCTTAGCGGGCTAAGTGACACCAGCGATCGCATCGCGATATACACTACCGGCACCAACAGCACCAAAGCCGCCAGCCACATCGGGCTTGTAAAACTATAACTGGTTGTCAAAGCTAAAATTGCCATACCTGTATTCTGTTATTTCCCGCATCAACAATATAAGCGTTTTGTTTATCGACAGCTACTGCCCATGGAAAAGCAAGCTGGCCGACATCCCTGCCCGCCATTCCGTACACCCCAAGGCTCCGGCCGTCCGGACTAAGCACCTGTATCCTGTTGTTGCCATATTCGCACACAACAAGGTTCCCGTCACTGGTCATGGCAATATCATACGGATACCTGAGACACCCGGCATCCGAACCGATCCGGCCCAAATACCTTTCCAGTTCGCCATCCAGCGTATACACCGCGATCCTGTGGTTACATGCGTCAGCGACATATAAAAGCTCGTGAACCTGATCGACAAGAAGCGACGACGGCCTTGAGAGTTGACCGTCTCCGTTACCCGGCTGGCCGAAACAATATTGAAACTTGTAATCCTTGTCAAAAACACTGATCCTGTCATGGCCTCCATACTCGCTTACGAACAACCTGCCGTCTTTGGCAAAGGCAACGTCCGTTGGATAAATAAACTGCCCGTCATCCTCACCGAAAGTCCCGAACTCGTTGATAACTTGCCCGTCAGGACCAAAGACGACTATCCTGTGGTAGTGAGTATCGGCGACATGCATATTGCCGTCAAGGCCAATGCTCAAACCAGTCGGTTTGCCTGCCTTGGTCTCGGGCATACTGTACTCGCCGACATATTCACCTTTGACAGTTATCTTCTGAATTCTACCGACTTTGTCAATAACATACAGCAGATCGCCGTCAATGTCTATAGCTCTTGGATAAACAAATTCAACTTTCCCTCTGCCCGTCTCTCCGAACACACGAACCACATTCGCCTCGGATCGCGACGACCTTTCCCTGCACCCTCCGATAACCACACACGCCATAATAAGCAAACACAGAACCCGACTTCTTCCGGCCTGCTTGAGCAGAGCAAATACCGCAGCAGCCAGACAAACGAAAACCGCGATCAAAATAAGACACGACGCTATCACCTGGCCGTCTCTTGCGTAATGCATCTGGTTGAGCAGCCTCTGCGCAAAATTCGGAACTCCGGCAGGCAGCAGTATCATCGTCGCGGGCAATTCGGTAATACTTATCATCAAAAGTAACAGCAGCATCGCACCAATATAATGACGGTTCTGCCCAAGATAAATATACCTGAAACGGGCAAACATACCCGCTCCGTCCACCCTGGACATCTCGGCGTAATGATGTTTATCGTCGCTGTGACTCAACTCCAAAAGTATCAACGCGACACCGCACACCCTTACGGCCTGACCTATCGACACTATCAGCCAACTATGGCTGATCCACGGCCCGATTGACATTGCCGTTTTCAATATCGAAACGCCAACGATCGAACCAGGCAGCAGCATTCCTGCAAATATGGTTGTATATACCAGCGGACGAAGATACCTTGCCAATCCCGGCAGCACATCTAGTTTTTTCGCTCCTGCGGCAATGCTAAACGCGAGCATTACACCAACGGCCGAACATAAAA
>DAOWHR010000450.1 GCA_030641315.1 Anaerohalosphaeraceae bacterium
AAGCGGTCGAAAAAGAAATCCCCACCAGATAAAACAAAAAAAACTCCCCTTCGCAACCTTCACGGCAAATCATTACATCACAATAACTTACAAAATAAATAGTCACCAAATCCCACACAAAGCGGATAATCCCCACCTCTCGACCGGTAAATACCACCCGCCCACAAAACAAGGATCTCCGTCCCTTTCAAAACTCAGCGATAAACCACTACCCCACAAACACTTACCACCATTCCAACCCCAATACAAGACAATCTCCACCAACCGACCGCGCAATAAAACCAGACACCCATCCCCCACAATAAACCCCCAATAACAACCCAATAACGCCGATCTCCAACCCCAAACCACCCATCCCATATACGAAAAAACAAAAATCAGTCAAAAACGGTACAACTTTGTATCCCCACTCCACCCACACAAAGCCAAAAACCCTAAACCGAAACCTAAATTACAACCATCAACACAAATAGCAAAACAGCCAACCCAAAGAAGATCGTCAGCCCAATCTCTGCTAAATTTCTGATTTTCTCATCTCGGATCTTGCCGACAAGCAAAAACGGAATGCCTACGACCACCATCAAAGGTGAAAACAATAGCAGCATGAACAGATAAAAACACCTGGCAGCAACCGAAACACCTTCTTCGTACCAGCACTTTCGCCAGAGTTTAATGAAAATACCTGTGTTAAACCTGATATTGACAAAAGAGATATACGGCACAAGAGGGTTGATAGGTTCGTTTGAATCACAATTCGGGCAATAGTAAAGTCTCGGATCACACGGTGTCATGCAATTCGTACACAACGGCCAGGCTTGCTGGGTGCCTTCACTGTCGACTTCTATTCGACCCTCATCCATAATCGCACCTAAAATGTAAGGACCTCGCAGTCTGATTTAAGCATGTCCGATAGCGGCTTGCCCATGTATTTCACTTCAATGCCCAGTTTTGCCAGGTCCTCGGAGACACCGTACATATCGGCGCATGCTTTGCAGGCTTTTACATCGACTCCGTCTTTGATCATTGCCTTTACCTTTTCCTGAAGTGCAGCGTCCTTAGAAAGCAGCTTTGATGACGGGCCCCAGACGATCAGTTCGACATCGTCAAACCATTTTGCCTTTTTTGCGGCATGTGTGTACATCAAGCAGACTTTATTGGCTACCTCAGGATCGCCGCTCGTCCAGAGCACCCCCAGCTTTTGCGGTTGTGTAGACTGGGCGGAAGCATCGCTGCTGAGGTTAATAATCAAACCGACGGCAACGACTGCCAGAACGGTTAGTGTGATGATCATTTCAGAACGTTTCATGATTTGGTTTCCTTACCGGAACTGCTAGATACATATTTTCGCAACAAATCCATTTGTGCGTTTGACTTGCCTTAATGTGCTTTAATTAACTCAATACACCATTCCGAGACGGCGAAGAATTGTCTTTGCCCATTTTATCGATCTCAACTGAGCACAGAACAGCATCAAAAACACTATCAGCCAAAGACCGGTAAACCTGAGGTAGAACAGTACTGTCATTGGAACCGAAGTATCAGCGGTTATGTCCCAACAGTTAAATAGCTCGGATGGTGTATAAATCGCGCCGATCAGGATGCCTGGGAATATCTGCTGCCAGGGCAGCATGAAGATGATGGCATAAAGCGAGAAAATAAATGCCTTGCTAATATGTGTGATCCCGCCCATTCTGCCTGTAATCGAGACCTTAATGCTCATCAGCAATATCAGGCTGTAAAGAACCGAGGCAAAGATAAGCAGACAGTTGCAAAGCTTAATAACCAGTGTGATGCAGCAGATTTTGGGTTTAAGCTTTTTTAGAAGCTCGACTTTAGAGATCGAGCTTTCCGGCGCTACCGTTTCCGGCTGGGCAGGCTGGGTTTCAGCCTCTGGGTCGGGCTGGACAGCGCCTTGTTCGATCTGCTGCTGGGCCTGCTCGACGATCTTGTTTTCATCGATATCATCGGCCTGGTGAACGGGATCAGTGACGGTCTCCGCTGGAAGCGGCGTAAGCGATTCGGTGGCATCGTCGGCATTTTCGTCCTGCTGGGGTAACAACTGACATGACTGCGAAGCGCAGTCATCGCCTTGACAGCTACCCTTGTCTATGCATCCAAATCTGTTCATCCAGAAGGTCGCCTGAAGAGTAAGCAAAGTTAGCAGAATTATCAGAAAGAGGAAATTCTTTGTGCTTTTGAAAGTACTAATAGCCTCAAAGCAATCTGTGGTATCTACAATACTGCCTGGTTTGGCATTTTCGGTCATCTTGCGCAGCTCCTGAAACAATAATTAATTTTGTACTTCATTATAACAGTTTCGGCGTAATTATGCATATTTTATTAGTTTTTTGCAACTTATTTCGCCGATACAGAAGTACATTGAGGAGTCAGCAAGAGAAATACGGCCTTTTTAAACCTGTTTAGTCCAGCATCAGGCTATTGTCATTAAAGCTGATTTTAGGCGAATTTTGGCAGAATTAGTATTTTTCTTGCAAAGCT
>DAOWHR010000030.1 GCA_030641315.1 Anaerohalosphaeraceae bacterium
CTGAATTATTTAAAGATTTATTCGTGTCCATTGGTGTTAATTCGTGGTTCTTTCCTCTGAGTTCTCAGCGTCCTCTGCCCGCCGTGCAGTGCCCGTTTGCCATGCTGTGCTTGTCGCGGCAGGTGGCAAAAAAAACTCACCGCTTTTAAATCCCAAATCCACAATCCCAAATTCCAAATCAATAATCTGTGTTAATCTGTGCCAAATCTGTGAAATCTGTGGCGTAGTTTTTTCAGTTTTTCAGTTTTTAATCTCTTAACCTGGCAATCAACTACAAAACCATCCGCTTAACCTGAACACTCCTGCCGAAATTGATCACAAGCCCAACTTTCATCCCTGCTGCCGTGAGATAATTCAACAACTGAGCCTCAAAAGCCTTGTCATAATTTTCGACAGCCTTCACCTCTACGATCACTTCATCGTTAACAACCAGATCAGCATAATAGTCACCAACTTTAACACCATCATAGTGAACAGCAAAGTCCTTCTCACTCTCGACAGAAAAACCGTTCTTTCTCAACTCAATAGCAAAAGCGTTATGATAAACCTTCTCAAGAAATCCATACCCTAATTCATTATGTACAGCATAAGCCGCTCCAATAATTTTATCTGTCAACTCCTTGTGCAAATATTCAGCCATAACAAACATTCTTTTAATCAAAAAATCTGTGTTAATCTGTGCCAAATCTGAGAAATCTGTGGCGTATTTTTTTCTTTTAGCTTTTCTTCATTCTCTTCTGGTGAAAAACAAATATTCAACAATTGATAATCCCCATTATACAACAATCAATATCCCATACCAGAAAAATACCTACAAATAATCCCCCCCCTTTATCTTTTAAATCTGTGTTAATCTGTGCCAAATCTGTGAAATCTGTGGCCAGTTAACCTTCTATATCGCCAAAGGCGATTCCCTCTGACAAACAAGACTATCCAATTCTACAACCCAACAATTACAACCCCAATTCCACACCTTAACTACTAACCACTATCTACTACCTACTGAAACGAAGTTTCAAAAATCTTACCCAGTCGTTATAATCATGGTCAACATAGGCAATCTGGGTAACCCCAGAAATCGAATTCTTGCTCTTGACAGATCGACAAACTCCAGTACATTTCCGCGCATTTTCCGATCAAATCGGTAACTTTTCGACCAAAACAGTGCAATAGTTGGCAATTTTACCCCAAAAAAGTGAAGTTACCCATCTTAACAAAGTGCGTTTTAAGCCTAAAAACGCACTTTGCCCCAAAACATGTCCCACCTCGCCAGGTGTCCATGGCCACCCCAAAAGCCCTCGATATTACCCTGAGTACCAAGATCAAGATCACCCGCCAAACTATCCAGATAGACTCTGCTCGCAAAAAAAACAACAGATTCTTGCTTTGCACACCACCTGATGATATACTTCCTAAAACGTCAATTTATTATAGTCTAAACGTATTAATTTCAGGTTCACAATGAAAACAATTCTTAACGCCGAACAGATCAAAAACGCACTTGTCAGCATCGCAGACAGCGTTTTGGCACAGGTCGCAGCAGATGTGCCTATCGCGATAATCGGCATTCGCAGCCGCGGCGAAATACTCGCCCAAAGACTAACAGCGATACTCTCAGACAAAAAAGGCACCGCCGTACCATGCGGCACACTGGATATATCGCTCTACCGCGACGATTTCAACGTTCCGCAGGGCAAAATGGCCGTTGGCAGTACTGAAATCGACTTTGACATCAGTGACAGCATTATCATTCTCGTAGACGACGTTCTCCAGACAGGCCGCTCAGTACGTGCCGCACTTGATGCGCTCATCGATCTAGGCAGGCCAAAAGCAATACGCCTGGCAGTACTAATAGACCGTGGCGGCAGGGAATACCCCATACAAGCAGACTTCGTGGGAAGCAAAGTAGATGTCTCAGTTGAAAATACCGTTGAGGTCCTTCTCAAAGAGACCGACAAAAAAGAACAGGTCATAGTAGGATAGAGGGAAAACGTGACAAATACAAATACAGAATTCAAGTGGAATCGCAAACATCTAATCGGTCTACAGGAGCTAAGTGCCCAGGAGATAGAGTTCATTCTCGATACCGCCAAGGGCTTTGAGCAGGTCAGCACACGTTCTGTAAAGAAGGCTCCGACGCTGCGTGGTAAGGTTGTTGTCAACATGTTCTTCGAGGACAGCACAAGAACGCGCATCAGTTTTGGCCTTGCTGCCAGCCGGCTAAGTGCAGATGTTGTGGAGTTTACCAAAAAGTCCAGCTCGGTCAGTAAGGGCGAAAGTCTCATCGATACCGCGATGAACCTTGAGGCGATGGGTATCGATACCGTTGTGGTTCGCCATAGTGCAGGCGGCGCCCCGAAACTGCTAACGCAATGCATCAACGCATGCGTAATTAATGCTGGCGACGGTTATCACGAACATCCCACGCAGGGTTTGCTCGATGTATATACGATGCGGGAGAAGAAAGGATCGCTGAAGGGCCAAAAGGTAGCTATCGTCGGCGATATAGCGCATTCCCGCGTCGCACGCAGCAACATCTGGGCGCTGACAAAGCTCGGTGCTGAGGTTACTCTTGTCGGTCCGCCAACACTGATGCCCGCCAAGGTTCACGAACTGCCCGTCAAGGTATGTTACGATCTTGACGAGGTGATCGAGGAGATCGACATTATTAACATGCTGCGTATTCAGTTTGAGCGTATGGGCGGCAGCCCGTTCCCGTCTGTTCGTGAGTATCAGCGATTTTTCGGGCTTACTGTCGACCGCATGAAACGTGCCAAGTCGGACATTGTTGTGATGCACCCCGGGCCGATCAACCGGGGCGTCGAGATAGAATCCGAGGTTGCCGACGGGGCGAACAGTGTTATCCTCGAACAGGTGTCCAACGGACTTGCGATAAGAATGGCTGTACTGTACCTGGTCAACCAGGCAGCCGCGAACGAATCTAAGAGTAAATAATCATGGCAAAAACGATACTAATACAAAACGGTAGAATAATTGATCCGGCTAACGATTTTGATGCAAAGGCCGATCTGTTAATTGTTGACGGTGTGATCGAAAAGATCGGCAACATCGATCAAAAGGCCGATACGGTCATCAACGCGGGGGGCAAGATAGTTTCGCCCGGGCTGATCGATGTGCATGTTCATTTCCGCGAACCCGGCGACGAAGAGGAAGAAACCATCGCAAGCGGTTCGATGGCCGCGGTTGCGGGCGGTTTTACTTCGGTGGTCTGTATGCCGAATACAAAGCCTGCTGTTGACGACGCGACCAGTGTCGAGTATGTACACAGGATGGCTCGACAGGCACGAAAGA
>DAOWHR010000087.1 GCA_030641315.1 Anaerohalosphaeraceae bacterium
AGGCTTTGCTTGGCAGCGGGTACGACGTTCGCAATTTCGGCAGGAGCGGGGCCAGAGTAACGCAGACATCTTCGAATCCATATAAGGGCAGCAGTCAATATAACGCGGCTATCGCGTTCAATCCTCAAATCGTCGTCATCGCTCTTGGTGTAAACGACTGTTCGGTCGGGCAATGGGACAGTAATAAGGCTCGATTCATCAGTGACTATAAAGATCTTATCAGTGATTTCAGAGCGTTGGGAGCATCACCGAAGATATGGCTATGCAATTTGATGCCAGCTGTGCCGCCCTACGAGCCTTATCTGGCGTTGGATGTTAACATAGGGCAATGCGATCCTATGATCGAGCAGGTAGCTGTCGATGAGGGACTTACGCTGATCGATCTTTTTACGAATTTGAATTCAGAGGAAAATGTTTATTCTTCCGACGGCCTGCATCCGAGCAAGGAAGGTGCCGCGATAATAGCTGAGACGGTTGCACCTGCTATTAGCGGTCAGTACGGCGGACTTAAAATGCCGTTTGTGTTCGGCAGCCATATGGTGCTGCAGCGCAATGAGCCAATACCTGTTTTTGGAACGGGTAATGTTGGCGATACCGTTACGGTCACACTGTCAACCAATACCGCTGCGGGGATCGTTGACGGCAATGGCAGGTGGCGTGTGGATATGCCAGCCATGATGGCGGGAGGACCATATACGTTTAGCGCAAGCAACGGGACGACAACGCTTACATTTACGGATGTTTTGATAGGTGAGGTCTGGGTTGCCGCGGGCCAGTCAAATATGGCATGGCGGTGCGACCAGGACTCAGACTGGGCAACGCAGGGACCGCTTGCAAATAATTATCCGAATATTCGCTTGCTGAATCGTGAAGGTTCACCATGGCCGGGCGGCGGGGATTTTAGCCAGGCCGAACTTGATAAGACAACGGTAGGCGATTATTATGTTGGCAACTGGGAGGTGTGTTCGCAGGCAAACGCTGCTACGATCTCTGCGGTTGCTTATTACTTTGCGCGGGATATTCATGTTGAAACGGGAGTGCCGGTCGGGATAATCGAAAACGCGATCGGTGGAACTTCGATGGAATCATACATGACGCGTGCTTCGCTTAGTAAGGCTGAGACGTATCCTGTGATGAAAGACTGGTTGAACGCGAGTATCGCGACTGATTGGCACAGGGGACGGGCGAAGGACAACCTGGGTCTGTGGCTAAACGGCGGTCAGATCGGACCGATGCCGCACCATCCGTTTGAGCCAACGTTCCTTTATGACGCTGAGATTGCTGATCTGATCCCTATGGCGATCAAGGGTGTGCTATGGTATCAGGGTGAGACGAACGCTACCGACGGGAGCAACCAGGTTGCGTGGGATCAGGAATTTACGAGAAGCCTCTTTGAAGGTTTGATAAGCGGCTGGCGAACAGAATGGGGTCAGGGAGATTTTCCGTTCTATTACGTGCAGCTTCCGAACCTTAACCGTAACTGGATGCTGTTCCGTGAGATGCAACTACAGACGCTGGGCAATGTTGAAAACACGGGGATGGCGGTTACTATTGACATCGGCAACCCTAGCAATGTTCATCCGGCTGCAAAGCAGGAAGTCGGCAGAAGACTTAGCCTTTGGGCAAGAGCCAATGAGTACGGCGAGAGTGAACTTGTTTATTCAGGGCCTTTGTACAATGGCAGCTTTGTCGATGAGGGTGACAAATTGCGTGTCGGATTCGATCATGTTGGCGGAGGTCTTGTCGCAAGCGGCAGCGGGCTGGACGGGTTTGAAGTGTCGGACGCTTACGGTAATTGGCATGGAGCAACGGCAGTAATCGATGGCGATGAAGTGGTTGCATCCAGTTCAAGTGTCACTGATCCAAAAGCGGTTCGATACGCATGGGCGCCAAATCCCGAGATAAGCCTGACCAATGCCGAGGGACTGCCCGCATCGCCATTCCGTGCAGGCAACTTTGCGGTTAACGCTGATCCATGCATTTTATTTGAAGATGATTTCGAAGCTTATGATATTGAAAATCCTGCGGACTTTTCGATTGACGGCAAGGCAAGCGATAACTGGACCGCAAGCAATACGGCTTCAAACGCGACGAGAACGTTTAGTACCGGAAACTTCGGCGGAACAAAGCTTTGGATATCGCTTGTTAACGACACAAGCATAACGAGCAAAGGTATAAAAATCGCGCCGAATATGAGGTATGCGTTTTCTTCGGTAATAATATGCGAAACGACAAACGCAGGGACAACGGGACAGGTAAGCTATGATCTTGTTGTCGGGGAGACTGCCGGTGAGGCGGTAAGCGTTATCGGCGGGCCGATTGTGGTTACGACACACGGCGATGCGTGGGAGACGGATGACTCGAAAGAAGATCATGTCTTTGGACAGAACTTTCAGATTGGCAGCCTTGATGAAGATGACAAACTGTTTGTTGTTATCAAACGGATATCGAGCAGTGCGTGGATTGGAGTTGACGATGTGAAGGTTACTTACAGCCATGTTGGAGACATCGACGGCGACTGTGATGTGAACCTTAATGATTTTGCGATAATGGGTGAATACTGGCTTTTCAGCGGATGTGTCGATGTTCCTCTGTGCGGAGGCGCGGACCTTACGGGTGATGGAGCGGTTGATGTTGACGACCTCGCTAAGATCGCATTTGACTGGCTAATCTTCCCGCTGATCATTGAACCTTCCGTTGTTGAGTATGCCGGTTACGAAGCCGGTGTCGCAGCGATTACAGGAGTAACAGGTGCTGCTGATCCGGTGAGCCAGGGATGGATCGCAAGTCCGGGAGTGGGCACGAATACATGGGCGGACGGTTATGATTCTGGTGACGGCGGATGGCGGACGGTCGATGGAACTACAACAGCAAACTCGTATTATCAATACAATATTTCTGCGGATGACGCAGGTGCAATGACACAGGGCTGGGCGGCGACGTGGACTGTTTCGATGGATTCTGACGCGGTCAGCGCAAATGGGACGGTTTCGGAGGGATTCTATTATCCGCCTAACAACGACCGTCAGAGCAGTCTTTACGCATGGATAGAAATGCAAAACACTAAAAGCTATATCATCAAGCTGAACATTGACACCAACAGTGATCTCTATGCTTTTGACGGGACCGTAAACCACAAGCTTACAACGGACGGTTCGGCATATGATAACTTCAAGACGATGCAAATGATCTATGATGGGGACGGAGCGACACTTTCACTGAACGGAACAACAGTCGCAGTAAACGGCCATTCGCTGCACACATCGAACAGGGTTGTGATGGGATCGGGCAGCAGCAGCGGGCTTGGTTCGGCGATATGGAACAGTTTTAAAATAACAAGTATTCAGTAATACTAAACAGGTCGGGATTAAACAGGTAGAGTGAAAACGCAATGAAGATCATTAAGTACTTAAGTTTTGTCGCAGCAGCTTTGGTTGTTTTGATGTCAGGTGTGTCGACAGCGGCACTGCCGGATAATTTTTCAGTGAGTGTTTCTGTCAGCGGAGTTACCAAGACGCTGGTGCTCAGTCGTCATTCTGTTCGTACAAGCCAATGTCGAATTATGACATGGGATTCGGTGAACAGTTATGTTACGGTTCATGACGAACTGGGAGTCAAAGCGTATGAAGTACGAACGTATCGCGGACATGTCAGCCAGAATCCAAACGAATATGTTACCGCTGTGGTTCTTCCGAGCGGCGAGCTTCGGGCCGAGGGACATTCCGGCAAGGGTGAATTGTGGTCGATCTCAGGTGTGGACGTATCCCACATCGTTGGTGCCAGCGTTCCTTTAGAGCAGGTGAGCGAACCAGATGAGCAGCAGAGTGTGTCAGCGGCTTCTGAAGAGCCTGCAGAAGCTATGGATGTTCTGGGCACACAGAGATATATGCCGCCTGTTACTATGTATCGCGCTGACGCGGTGTTCGATATTCCGAGCCAGTTCTATAACAAATCGAGCTACGGCAACGGTGATGCAGAGACGACGGCGGCTGTGTTTGAGAATCAGTTGAATATCCTGGATCTGTTCAATTCTCGTGACGCAATGCTGAATATCGATCTTTCGGAGATGGTTATTCGCAAAGAACAATTCTACTTCCCGGAGGCCGGTGACGCGAGCGGTTTTAACAGATTGCTTCGGAATACATGGCTGTCGATAGGTCGTAACCCGAGAGCATTTATCGCAAGCCTGTTCCCGTACAACTTCACTTACGCGGGCGGTTACGCAAGCGGGAGCAATTTCTACAATACAGGCGGCGAGCCGATCTGTGTCAATGCCCTGTACCATGAAAATGCACACAACTGGGGAGCATCGCATTACTATTACGGCAGAGACACGATGAACGGCAGCCATCGTCATCATGGCGAATTGAACGTACAAAGGGTTTTGTACAACCGTCAGCAGGAGATCGACGAGGGCGACCTTGACATTGTAACAAATTATCCTACTGAGCTGCATCCTTATGCAACACTTGACCTTGCGACAACACTTGTTGATACAGCAGTCGATATTCCTGTACTGGCTAATGACTGGGACGCAAACGGAGACGCCCTTTCGGTCGGTTACTATACGCAGAACACTGTTCAGAATGGAACGGTAACCTTAAGCAGCAACGTACTGACGTACACACCGGCCAGCGGTTATGTAGGCAAGGACATTATTGTTTACGAATCCCAGGACACTGCGGGGCTTTACACCATCGGGCTGGTTCACGTGGAAGTTATCAACCGGGGACTTGCCGCATTTTGGGCGTTTGAAGAGACAAGCGGCACAACAGCAGCGGACTCCAGCGGCAACGGGCACAACGGCAAACTGGTAACCAGTAATTTCAGTTACGATTCGGTGACTGGGGTGATCGGTAATGCTGTTGTTGTTTCGGGTAATAAAGGAATGATCTGTGACGCGGGCGACATTATCGCGGAAGCTGAAAGTGAATATCCGCTTGAGGCGAGAGCGAGCAATTTCTTCGACCCTATGGATGAGGATTTCAGCGTAGCGTTCTGGTTTAAAGCGAACGACATGTCGTCGACGATCACACTGCTTGACAAGGGTAACAAGGCATCATTCGGTTACTCCATCACCGCTAATGAAGGCAGTGTAACAGCAAAAATACGTGAGTGGGAAGGCCTGTCTTCGGGCAAATCCGTAACGGCGGCTGGAGCGTTTCCAGATACTTGGTGTCATGTCGCAATGGTTATCGATAGAAGCAGCAACAAGCTCAGACTGTATGTAAACGGTCAACAGGCAAGTACGTCTGCGACATTGACAGCCGGGTCCTTTATATTTGAAGGACGAACGGATTTGATAATGGGAACCGACCAGTGGAATGGCGGCCCGGCTGTTGATATAGCTTTTGATGAGTTATATATATTCACCAAGCCTCTGACCGCAGGCGAGATCGCTATTTTGATGAGCGGCGCGGAATTACCTGCCGGTGCGCCAGTGCCGGCAAACGGAGCGATCAACGTTTACCCGGAAACTGACCTTAGCTGGCAGGCAGGCAAAGTATCTTATCAGCATGACGTTTATTTCGGGACCAATTTTGAATCTGTAGCAAACGCAAGTACATCGTCGCCTGAATATATGGGTCGATTCGATACGGCTGTATATCAGCCGACAGGTGTGGAACCTCAGACAAACTGTTTCTGGCGGATCGATGAGGTCGATGGCGCATTAATAGTGCCTGGTGATGTCTGGACCTTTACTACTGCCAGAAGCAGCATTGTCGGCTATCTGAAACTGCACGCAACACTTGATACCGCAGACATCAGCGGGACGACAGTTTACGATACGGCATATGGAGAAACATTTGACGGAACCATCGTCGGCAGTCTGGCCAATCCTGTCGGCAAGATCGGTGAGTGTCTTGACTTCCCGAAATCCACCTCAGACTATGTTGATTTCGGACAGGGGCTTGATCCGGGGATCTACAGTCTCAGCGCATCGGTATGGTTCAAACTCGATACTGTCGATACCGTCCAGTACATCATTACCAAGGGCAACAACAGCAATTCAACAGAGCCGGGATTTTCGATCTGGGTTCGAAATGATGGTTTGATCGAGTTTCGCGGTAACCATGTCGGCAGTGCAACCGGGACGAGATTCAGCCGACATAAACCGGCAGGAACTATCGTTGCGGGCCAATGGTATCATGCGGTAACGATCCTCGATCGTGAAACGGGTACTATCCGGGCGTATCTTAACGGTTCCCAGGTAACATCGACATATACGAGTACGACACTAACCGAAGGACTTTCGGTATCGAGCACAGAGCCGCTGGTCATCGGCACCAGGCCAGGCGGATTCCCTGTTGACGGATTGATCGACGATGTTGGTGTTTGGGCACGCGCCTTGACAGAAGATGAAGTTGTCGACATTTACAACAAGGGTATTAATGGCCAGACATTCCATCAACCCCCTGTTCCTATCGTCAGTACCAGCTTTGAAGCAAGCGAAGGTTTTACCGGGACGGCAAGCACGAGCGAGACATTCCTGATGGGTACGGTAACCGACAGTGACAGTGTTTTGTGGACATCACCCAATGGAGCCAAGATATGGGACCGTTCTGATATCCCGCCTGATGGTGTGCAATGTTTGGTACTTGGCCTGAGCAACACTACCGAAACCTGTGAATTTGACGCGGCTGGAGACGAGCACGGCGTTGGTATGGTTACGTTTGAGTACGCGTCTTTTTCGTCCAGCACCAATGCTGTTATCTCACTTGAATACAACGCCGGTTCAGGCTGGATTGAGGCCTGGAGCAAACAGGTAACCGGCTCGAATCCGAACTGGTCCAGCAAACCATGGCCAGGCATTTCGATCGCGATCAATGTCCCTGGCGATGTTGCCCTTCGGTTCAAGAAGGTCGGCACCAAGGGTGCTCTGATCGACAAGGTTGTTGTGACGGATCGGCCTGACTATTCGACAGGGACTGAGACGCCTGGAATAAGTTCGTGCAATTTTGAAAGCGGTTTTGTCGAATGGACCAATGTTGACAGCGACAGCTATGACTGGACACTGAATCAGGGCGATACGCCTTCGGGCAACACAGGACCGGATCATGACAACACGCTTGGAAACGTGAGCGGAACATACGCATACATGGAAACATCGAATAATCAGGGTGCATATAACGCGGGCGATATTGTTGTGCTGGAAAGTGATGCAATTAACGCGACCAACTACACTGATCTGGAGCTTAGCTTCTATTATCACATGTTTGGCGAAAATATCGGTACGCTGAATGTTGATGTTTATGACGATGTCTGGCATGAAGGAGTATGGAGCATAAGCGGCCAACAGCATGGCTCGTCTGGCCAGGTATACTCAAAAGCAACGGTCGATCTTAGCGGGTATTCTGACATGATAAAGATCCGCATCAGAGCTGTTGCCGCAGGGGGTTTCGCAGGTGATCTGGCGATAGATGATATCGTTATCGCAGGGACCGAGATCGAAGGCGCACCATTGTTTAACAACCCTGAGTTCGATTCTTCTGACGCAATCGAAGGAATGAACTACAGCGGCACACTCGATGGTACCGCGGCTGCGGGCGAACCAACAGACGTGTTGGCATACACGAAGACGGATGGACCGACGTGGCTGGCAATAGCGGATAACGGAGACATGTCGGGCATCGCAGGTGACAGCGATGTCGGAGCAAACGAATTTATCGTTCGGGTAACAAACCAGAGCGGCCTTTTTGACGAAGCAGCAATGACCGTTACTGTTTTGAACACCTATACAGGCGAAAAAGGCATTGATGACGTTCAGGCTATGGCGAGCCATTGGCTCGAAAGCGGCTGCGTCGACGTACCGCCATGCAGCGGAGCAGACATTACCGGCGACAATGCAGTTGACTTTGAGGATTACGCAAAACTGGCACTTGGCTGGCTTTGATAATGATAATTTAACTAATTGGCAATAACAAATGATGAGTAACTTAAAAATGATTTGCTGGAAAGGAGGTGCGGTTTAAGTAGAGACATATTCACTGCTTTGATTCGCTCCTATGAAGAGATTTTGTGCTGTCATGTGTTGTGGCGGCAGTAATTGGAAGGTAATGAAAGTAATGTTGTTTTGTGGAGGTAAGTATTATGAAAAGAATGACAATAGTAACAATGATGTTAGTTGGAATAATGGTAGTAAGTTCAGCAAACGCAACGATTCTTGGTCGCGACTACAGTGGTTTTGATGAAGATACCACACAAGTCGTTTATGGTGTCGCCGGTACAGCCAATGCTGCGTATTATTATGGGTTTGAAGTTAATCCTACCCTCCAACCTGTTGACCTGGATGGCGTTGATGGTGTCTCAGTGGGAGACTTCCACACTTTGAACGCTCCAGATTTCGACTTGGGCAACGGCCTTGCTACTGGTATCGACAAGGATGGGGCAGAATGCCTTTTGAGGACGGACTTTGGCACCAGCCTGTGGCGTCAACAGTTTTTAACTACTGATTATACAATTGAAGCAAAGATAAACCTCCTGGGAACCGGCACTCAAGGATCAGAAGGTGTTATTGGTTTATTCCATGGCAACAGCACTGGAATGACTGGTATTAAGATTGGTACCGACTTCGTTCATGACGATATTAATGGTGTCAATATAGCCGAAGGTATGGATAACACAGGTTGGCATGTATGGCGTATCGTGCAGTTGGGAAGCGATGCCTATGTTTACCGTGATGGTGTACAGGTTGGCGGCGTCATCGCTGCGGGCGGCACCAACAATCGTTCATTCATTGGCGATTACAGCAGTTCACTGAGTGGTGACTGGCAGATAGAGTACGTGGTAATGGACACAACAGTACCTGAGCCAGCAACAATGGCTTTGCTTGGTCTTGGCGGTCTGCTTGGATTACGCAGAAGGAAGTAAGGATATAACAACAGCTGCGTTCGGTTTTGCCGAGCGCAGCATTTTATGACAAATGATGCATACGGATGGATAAATTGGAAATTGTAATGAGTAAACTTTATTTATTGGGAGAAAATATTATGAAAAAGAAAAAAACAATCTTTATATGGCTGGTAATGGCAGCACTCGTTGTGCTCGCATCACCGACCAGGGCAGAAGTTATTTACCTCGATGACTTCGAGGCCTATGACATTGAAAATCCGTCGGACTTTTCAATCGATGGAGGAACCCTGACAGGCAACTGGACAGCAAGCAATACAGCGGCAAATGCAACCCGCACATACCATACCGGCAATTATGGCGGCTCAGATCTTTGGATAAGCATTACAGACGGCACAGCCATAACCAGTGCGGGTATTACAATCTCCTCGGATACGTACTATACTTTCACCGCCAATCTTGTTGCTGAGACATACAAGTCAACCTCAGCGGTTGAATGCACCTATGACCTTCTTGTCGGTCAGGATGCTGGTACTGCAACAAGCATTATTGGAGGTCCTGCCACCGCGATCGCCCATGGTGATACATGGGTCTTAGACGACAGTTATGACGACCAAATCACTACTCAGGAATTTGCCACAGGCACGTTGAATGCTGGCGACAAGCTGTTCATTAAGATCACAAGAGTTGGAACTGCTGCAGGCTTTGGTGCCGCATGGTTCGGTGTTGACAACGTCGCGATCGATGAGGGGTCTTCTACGATGGCACCTACTCTTGATTCACCAGAGAACACCTTGGATGTACTGGTAGGAATCGGAGACTCTCTTATATGGAACGCTCCTTTGTCTGGAACACCTGACAGCTACAACCTGATATACAAGGATGATCCAAATATACTCGACAACCCTACGGTTATCACAGGTCTTACAGAGCTTAGCGATGCACCCGGACTTGCGTATGACACAACTTACAGTTGGGCTGTTGAAGCTGTCCACGGAACAACGGCATATCGCAGTGTTGTATGGACATTCCAAACAGCACCGGAAACACCTGTAATAGAAATACAGCCGGAAAGTATTACTGTTGGTCTAGGCGACCCTTCCACACTGACCGTAGAACATCTTAATGGTACAAATTTCCAGTGGTATCAGGATGGAACTCCGGTAGGTGCTAACGATCCCACACTTACTATCGCAAGCACGCAGACAACAGATGAAGGAACATATTACTGTGTTGTAAGCAATGCCGCAGGTTCGGACATATCGGACAACGCTGTAGTTATGACCAGGCGTCTTGTTGCCCATTGGGACTTTGAAGACGGCAGTCTCGTAGACGAAGTCGATTTATGGACAGGAACTTTCACCGATCCTAACACAGACAATGACGCTCCCGATCCGACAGACAGATTCATCGCTGGTTACGCGGGAGACGGATTTGATTTTGCTGGCGACACACTTCATATCGAAGTTGCCGAAACTGAAGGTCTGTTCAACTTCTTTACGAATGGTCTGACAGTATCTTGCTGGGTAAAAGCTGGTACAGAGAGCACTGGATCATACTCTGCAATGGTAGCAAAGCATACATACAGTGATCCTAGAGCGGGATTCCTTGCGACTCAGCAAAACTCTAACGGCAGACCTCGCTTTGTCATTGACGGCTGGGGCGGAATGAGTTCTGTTGCTTCAGCAAATGTTCAGGACGGCAGCTGGCATCACGTTGTTATGACATATGAGCCTGGTTACAACCCTGAAGATCCTGACCGTAAGCAAGGTAGAGTATACATTAACGGCGGCGGCGTAACCTATGACGAAGAAGGCGCGACAAGCTGGCTGAGAACTACAGGGTCTGGAACGGGTACACCCGCACTTCGCTGGGATGTTCCGCTTCGTATCGGTTGTGACAACGAAACTGGCGCAGGCAGTCTGGACGGCACCGTAGACGAAGTCAAGATATGGAGCTATGCTCTTACACCTACCGAAGTCGCTCAGGAATACACCTCGTATGAGACAGAAGCTCAGATATGCACCGATGAAGTTCTCTTTGACTACAACAATGACTGTGAAGTCGGCATTGCTGACTTCGCGATATTCGCTGCAGAATGGCTCAACAGCAACATGGTTTCAGGTTCATAAAAGAATATTCACACTCCTCCAATAGGAATGATCGCTCTTCGGGGCGATCATTTCTCTGCCGGTCAGCAGTTTAATGCTGACCGGCAGAAGGGTGGGAGCTACTATTGTTTTGATAAAACGATAATAATTAATTGGTACGAAAAAGGTTTTACATTAATCAAACTTTTAGTGGTTATCTCGATAAACGCGATTTTGGTTCAACATTGATTCCGGCGATTGTTTTTGTAACAGTGACAGAGTACAACAAATGATATTTTATAACAGAAAATTAACTTATGGTAGTCCTATGGCGATGTTCGGCGGTCTACCATAGATAGTCTATAGTGAAAATGTAAATCAATTAAAGTTGATGGTTTTAAGTACGGGGATAGTACAATGAATGGACGCAAAAAAGGTTTTACGTTAATAGAATTATTGGTGGTTATATCAATAATAGCGCTTTTGCTTGCGATATTGATGCCTGCGTTGGGTAAGGTCAAAGAGGCAGCAAAGCTCGTGATATGCTCGACAAATCAGCATCAATTGCTGCTTGGAGTGAACACTTACGCAGCGTCGAACAATGACAGGTACCCAACAAAACTGGGGCAAAGCTGGCCAAACTACCTCAATTACCGTTCCGCCGAAAGGACGGGTCTGGACAACGCAATGCATATCTTTCTCGGTGATTATCTTCCAGGAGTAGATGTATATGTCTGTCCGTTAAGCCCAAGGCAGTCGGCTAACATGCAGAAGCAGTACACGGATTATCGCAACTATGATTTGATCCCGGAAGGAACGCTTGTCTCATACAATATGCTCTGGGGTGGCTATACTTTCGGTGCCTACACTGGTTCTAAGTCGGGCAAAACATTTACCGGCCCTGAAAAAGGCAGCAGCAAAGTCGCCAAACTTCTTGTCTCGGACGTTATGTCGTGGCATCTGGATAAACGCTGGGCACTTTCGCATAAGGATAAAAATGGCGGTTTCGTCATGGAGTTTGACTCTTTCGGAAATGACTGGAGTAATTTCTGGTCACTTAGCGCAGATCGCTATGAGTTTCCGAAAGATTACAAATCCAAAATGAACGCCGGCTATGTCGATGGTTCAGTGGAAAGATACACCAGCGATGAAGTTGAAAAATTTCAACTCAGCTGTGATTTCTATCTGCCTCAAAGTTGGTACTAATCTTAATTTGACAATCTAACAATTTTAACAGTGTATTGGAGTATTTGTAATGGTAAAGGCAAGAATTGATCTGTATCTTGCCCTGGTATATATCTTTGTACTGGGTGGGATCGTCGGGGCAAATGTAATATTTGAAGATGACTTCGAGCAGTATGATATCGAAAATCCGAGCGACCTTTCGGTGGCAGGTGTGCCAACGGGCAACTGGACGCCCAGCAACACTGCTGTCAACGCGACACGAACGTTCCATACGGGTAATTATGGCGAGAAGAGTCTTTGGATTTCAAACGTTGACGGCACCAGTATTACTAGCGGCCCGATAGAGGCTCTGGCCAATACTTATTACACGTTCTCGGCTGCTATTGTCGCTGAAACCAGCGGGATCGGAAGAGGTATTGACGCGACATATGATATACTGATAGGTCAGGACGCGGCAAACGCGGTAAGTGTTTTGGGCGGACCGGTTTCGGTGCTCGCAGTTGGTGACGATGAAGTCACACCTGACAGCAAAGCCGATCAGATATTTACCAACGAATTTGTTATTGATGACATAACCATCGGCGATAAATTATTCATCAAATTTACGAGGATCGGTGTACACGAAGGATTAAACGCTGCATGGTTTGGCGTTGACGACGTAGCACTGAAAGCTCCGATCGGTATTGAGGTGATCGAATCTGACGGCGATACTAAAGTTAATGAGGGCGGCGCCTCTGACAGCTATGAAATAAGTCTGCTCGGTGACCCCGATGAAAACGTGGATGTATTAATTACTCCTGACGAACAGCTTGATGTTGGCGGCGGACGCGGAGTAGCTGTTATTATCACATTTGTACCCGGAAGCACCACCAGTCATGTGGTAAATGTAACAGCATATGATGATGATCTTTCTGAGGGTCCGCATTTTGGTGTAATAACGCACAGGGTCACAAGCGATGATCCTGTTTATAACGGGATTACTGATCTTCAAGTCACCATAGAGGACAATGAGCCTTATTGCGGCGATGCTAAGACGGTTTATCTGGCCAGTGATCTGAACAAGGATTGTTATATTGATCTTGAGGATCTGGCAATTCTCGCCGCTGAATGGCTCCAGTGCAGTAACCCGGCTGACCTGAATTGTTACGCAAATGTCCCGCCCGAACCGCTCAGGCAGTTCGATGTATTCGCAAAGGGACAGGATGGGATCAATACTTATCGAATCCCTTCGCTTATAACCGCTCCTGACGGCAGTGTGCTCGCGTTTAGTGAGGCACGTAAGTTCAGAAGTACCGACAAAAGTCCAACAATGATGGTGCTTAGGCGAAGTTTAAATAATGGATTGACGTGGGAACCTATGCAGATATTGCACGATGTTGGTAACGATGCGGCGATGGATTCTACTCCGGTTGTCGATAAAACTACCGGGGTTATTTGGCTACTCTATGAGGTATGGCCAGAAGGATGGAACAGCAATCCAGTTCCGGGGCTTGAGTACCCTTCCACCACCGTTTGGGCACAGTCAAGCAGTGACAACGGCATCACATGGTCCGGACCGATAGATATTACATCTCAGGTGAAACTGGCTGACTGGGATTACTACGCCAACGGACCGGGCGTCGGAATTCAGACGGTCGGCGGAAGTTATCCGGGACGTATGATCATACCCTGTCATCACAGGGGAGGAACCGTTGGAACGCAGCATTGGTATTACAGCGACGATCATGGCGCGACGTGGCAGATCGGAAATGGATACCATACGACAGGAAGTGAAGCCCAGATGGTTGAGCTTATCGACGGAACGCTGCTATGGAACATTCGCGGGGGCGGATCAGCAGGCAGAAAGATCAGCTATAGTTATGATGACGGGGCAACATGGAGCGCAACTACAAATGATCCGGCGCTAATAGAGCCCAGGGGATGCCAGGCGAGCATACTGCGATATACCAGAACCGACCTTGGCGATGACAAAAACAGGATACTGTTCTCAAATCCAGCATCGACGGCAAGCCGCGTGAACATGACGGTCAAAATGAGCTATGATGAGTGCCAAACATGGCCCGTATCAAAACAGATTTACGCTGGTGGCTCGGCGTATTCGTGCCTGACGATCCTTGCAGACGGCAGCATAGGCCTGCTCTACGAGGCCGATGGCTACGGACGCATTGTTTTTGCCAGGTTCACCCTCAAATGGCTCACCGACAGTGAGGACTGGCTACTGCCTTAGAAAACATGTGAACATGCAGAGTGAGATTGCTGTTAGCCCTTTATATAAAGTGGCGATAAAGAAATGTATCCAATTAATTTGTTTGGTTTTAATACAGGAAAGATTATGAGAAACAAAAGTTTATTTGTGATGTCAGTATTTGCTTTAGTGAGTTTTGCCGCTTACGGCGAGATCATCTTTCAGGATGATTTTGAACAGTATGACATCGAATATGCCAGCGATTTGTCGGTCTCCGATGTGCCGACCGGCAACTGGACAGCGAGCGATATGACTGATGATGCGACACGAACATTTACAACCGGAAACTATGGCGGGACAAGTCTGTGGATATCGAATGTCGACGGTACGATCCTCACGAGCAGGGGTATCGATGCGGCAGCGAACACGTAGTATGAGCTTTCAGCGGGTCTGCTTGCTGAAACTTCCGGAACCGGCGGTGGCGTAGATGCGAGTTATGACATTATGGTTGGAAGCGGTCCCGGCAGGGCAAC
>DAOWHR010000410.1 GCA_030641315.1 Anaerohalosphaeraceae bacterium
CTTTTTAAAGAGCTATGACAAAGCCGTCAGAGACGCTCTGCCCTTAAACAGGCTCGAAAGCCTGAAATCACATCAAAACCGCTTTTTTCATTTCAAAATCCATCTCTGCGACCGCTGCCAGACACTGATACAAATCAAATGTGAAAAATCTCAAGCATTTTGCAGAAACCTTATAATATAAATGATATTCATATTGTTTCAAGCCATTTATATAAGCTAATTCAGCTATATTTTCATCAATTTTGTTCTTTGTATGGGTGAAAAGCTGGAATTTTTAAAAAGTTTTTATTTTTAGTTACAATTTTCAGGTATTATCGCTTTATAGATATATAGAATTGGTGTGTCTAAATACGATAGAAATAAGGATTTAAATGAGCCAGGGTTTACCAGATAAAAGCACTCGTTTTTTCAGGTTGTATGCAGTTGTTCAGCCTCGCCTCTATTCCTTTCTTTTAATGGTGATTCACAACTCCAGCGATGCTGAAGAACTTATGCAGGAGACGGCATCGATTCTCTGGGAACAATTCGACAGATACCAGGAAGGTACAAACTTCAATGCGTGGGCGATCACGATTGCAAAAATAAAGGCGTTTGAGCATCTCAGAAAAAACAAAAAAGCATTGCTGTTTCAAAAAAATACCTATGAAGAGATATCCGTTCAAGCAGAGGCTACATCTTCTGATGCATCAGGCCATATAGATGCCCTGAAGCATTGTCTTGAAAAGATAGACAAATCTCACTCGTCATTATTAACAATGAGATATAAGAGAAATATCAGCATTGCTGAAATGTCAAAGATCACAGGTAAATCCATCAATGTCTTATATAAAACTTTCAGTCGTGTAATTGGCAATCTAAGGAAATGCATTAGAAGAACAGTTAACGAGCAAGGTATGATATGAACAACCGACTCAATAATGATAATATTAATGAATTGCTTTTTCGTTTATTAGAGAATGATATAAGCGAGGAAGGCATCCAGCATCTTGGAAACTGGTTCGGGAGTGATCCGCAAGCGATAAAATATTATTGTGAATATGTCAATGACTATGCAGCATTGAAGAATTGTGTGTCAGTTGGTTTTGACGGGGATAAACTGCAAGTCACCGGCAGTGATGAATTCGATATGGCAGCATGGTCAGCGCTGGCAGAAGTCGAAAGGACCGCAATGACCGTTGATGTTGAAAAACCTGTAGCCGAGCCTGTTGAGGTGGCAAGAGGTATTACGAAAATTGAAAAGCAGATGCCCTCAAAATTGTTAATTTATACTGCGATCCTCTCCACAGCGGCGATGCTGTTTCTGATGTTATTATTGTGGATCGTTCCAGCCGAGCCTCCGATCATAGCTTCCTTAGGTTATACAGTAGATGCCGTCTGGGGACAATCCACCGAAGAAAAGGTGATGGGTGAGGAATTACGAAAAGGCGGATATTACCTTGAAAAGGGTTTGGTCCAGATAGTGTTTTACAACGGGGCAAAGGCTATACTTGAAGGACCTGCTGATTTTGAGTTGAGTTCTACTTCATCTTTGGAACTTTTCAATGGTAAGGTGGTCGCAAACGTTAACAGGGAAGCGGCCGGTTTCACTGTAAAGACACCCTCGGGCAAAGTACTCGACCTGGGTACGGAGTTTGGTGTTGATGTTGATCTGGCAGGTAATTCGGATATTCATGTGTTTGACGGAGAGGTTGTATTATACCCTCAAAATAATATAAAGAAAGTGCCGCTGCTAAAAGGTAAAGCCAAAAGGATCACAACTTCAGGTCAGCAAAAGGATATAGAACTTAACAAATATGCTTTTGTTCGTCAGGATGAATTTAATTCAAACGTGAAGGCACTGCAGGGCAGTCAGTATCACAGGTGGCTGGCTTACAGCTATCAGCTTCGACGCGATCCGAGTCTTGTTGCGTACTATACATTTGAGAAAGATGGTGAGGCTCCGGACATCTTGAGAAATAAAGCGTCTCTGACTGAGTATATGCTGGATGGTGATCTCTATAGTGCGATAGACGGCAAGCTGCCAAGCTTGACCGCGGGTAGATGGCCGCAGAAAACAGCCCTTAACTTTGACCGTTCACAACGACAGGTTGTGGTCGTTCCAAGTGATTCTGCATTGCATATTAACGGGCCGATCACAATTGCCGCATGGGTAAGATGCGGAAGTCCTGATGATGGCGGGCATATTGTTTCATGCAGATTGCCTGAAGGCAAGGCAAATTACCAATTTGCCTATAAAGTTCCTTATGCTAACCCTACGGAGATGGGTAAGAAAGGCCAAATCCATTTTGCAAGAATGGATGGCCTGATATCTATATCTAGGCGGGTAAAAATTGTTTATAGCAATAGAACTTTCAACCCTTCTGCTCAATGGAAGTTTATCGCAGCATCGCATGATAATAAGGAAGTCAGATTTTATGTTGACGGTAGATTAATTGAGACCCATGAGCTTGAACTTTTCCAGGAATCTGTTATCGCGGATATGGTGATCGGTGCCGATAACGTGGCAGATGACCGATCGCGATTTATAGGTGATATGGGTGAGTTGGCCGTATTTAAACGTATATTGGCCGCAGAAGAAGTCGGCGAGATGTACAAAGCGGGTAAACCGTAATAATAGACAAATACTAAATTGACTTACAAATAAAAAACAGAGCCAGCAGCACATCTTGGCAGAAAGATGCTGGCTCTGAGGGTGGCGGCAGGCGTTTTGCGCCTGCATGAGCCTTTTTTATTGTAATAAATAAAATGAATGTGACAAGTAAAATCGTTTTTTTACTGAAAGGGTTTGAAACAAATGAATAAGAGAAGAGGATTTACGCTAATTGAGCTTTTGGTTGTGATTTCGATCATCGCGTTGCTTCTTGCGATATTGATGCCGTCATTGGGGATGGTCAAGAGAAAGGCACAAGGGGTTGTCTGCATGTCAAATAACAGACAGATAGGCATAGCATGGTTCACATATTCCGAAGGTAACGACTCACAGATAGTACCTGCTAATACCGGCACACCTAATAATCCAGGTTGGGTATTGTATCCTCTTGACATAAATGGACATGTTTCCTGGAGCAATACACCTGGAGGCACTGATTGTCCGATAGAAGATAAAATACGCGGTATAGAGCAAGGATTGCTTTATCCCTATATTGGTGACTATAAAGTATTTCATTGTCCCGGAGATAAACGAAAGAACTATGGGCTTGAAGGTTATCGCACATATTCGATACCTACTTGTCTTAATGGAGCTGGCAGTTCATACCCGCAGATCAAAAGACATTCCAATATCCGGCGTCCATCCAGCAAATATGTGCTTGTAGAAGAATGTGACACAAGAGGCTTTAATATTGGAACGTGGAGTTTTGCTGCCAGAGAATATGGATTCAACCCTCCCATATGGTGGGATCCGGTCGCAGTTTTCCACGGTGACAGCAGCACTCTTGCTTTTGCTGATGGCCATGCCGAAATGCATAAATGGGTAGAAGAAGAGACCATTGAAAGAGCTCAGATGACAGTCAGGCCCGGCGAAAGTTATGGCCAGTATGTCCCTCCTGCGGATAAGCGGACAGATGTGGAATATATGGCTGACGGCTGGGCATACGGGACGAATTGATATGCATATAGTGCCGGGCATAAATAATGGTAGATTGAAAAATTGATGTTATTTTGAAAGAAGCGTTTGATGAACGGCTTTGGAATCCAAGCCCCAATCAGGATGTGATCAACTTCAGAACGATCCTTGCTCTTTTGGCTGGCAATAACTAAGTGTTAGATCGTAGGCTGACGGCAGTCTGTGATAATTGGTTTTTATTATTTTGTTTTGGAGGTAAGTACGATGAAAAGAACAATGTTAGTATGTGTATTGTGCCTGTGCGTTGCAGGCGTAACTCAAGCCGGGTTGGTTGCTGATTTTGAGGAGCCGGCTTACTCTATAGGTGATCCTGTTGGTGCGGCATTCGTTGTTGATGATGGTGGAAATCAGGTCCTTAAGCTTGACAACCCTTCCTCCACTTCTAACCAGAATGCAACTCTCACGTTTCCCACCCCCATCAGTCAGACAGATGATACGAAAATACTGTCATTTGATGTAAAGTGGGATACAACGGCTGATATAAGCATTGGTCTTAGTGAATCAGCAACACCAGGTACCACTTGGAGTCAATTTGGACCTTATGTACGTAGCGTAGCAGGCGTATTCGGCTGGAGAGATGGCGGCAGTTTTGTTGATGACACTACGGGCCTTGATGTGACAACTGACTATGTTAATATAGAGTTGGTTCTGTATAACACGACTGAAACATACGATATTTATGCTGATGGTGTGTTGATGGCAGCGGGTGCGGGTTATCGTGATCAAGGTACTAATGAGGACTTACTGACGCTGAACATAATGGGCAAAAAGGGCATCATAAGTGTTGACAATATTCAGATTTCAGAAGCGACAGATGTTGCGCATAACCCTTATCCTGAAAACACGGCGACTGATGTGCCAGTTAATGCTACTCTGAGCTGGACTACAGCTATTGATCCATTAACCGGTGTTGCAAGGACCGACGTGGTTAACCATCTTGTGTATTTAAGTGCTCCTAACGATCCTAACCTGACAACTGTAACTGCTGTTCCAGTTGCCGATACCGGCACCGGTTCTGCTTCATACACTCCTGCCACTGAATTGGCTCGTGATGCTGTATACACATGGCGTGTTGATGAAGAGCTTACAGGCGGAACCATTCTCGAAGGTTCCGAATGGTCATTTGAAACAGTTCCGTCAACTCCTGTTGTAACAACTCAGCCTGCTGTTGATACACTTGTTGATGCCGGCACCGCTGTTGACCTGACTGTAGAAGCATTGAATCCATTTACCAGTGACGATACTGGCATGACATATCAGTGGTACCATGGCGTTACTCCGGTTGGGACAGACTCAGTAACACTTTCGATCCCATCAGCCCAGATCGCTGATGAGGGCGAATACGATTGTGTTGTAACTATCACTGCCAACGGCGCAACCGCTCAGTCAGATTCCGGCTGGGTTAATGTAAAGAGAACTGTTCAGTATCATGCTTTCGACGGTGATCTTACCGATACAGTTGGTGTAAATGACGGCGTATATACCAATGTCGATCCAAACCTTGTAACACTTGCATTTGATACAGGTTTCGATGGTGTTGGTCAGGCGATCTCGCTTAACGGTCAGGAATACGTCAACCTTGGTCTTAACGGTTATCCAAGAGCAAAGTCAGTTATGGAACATGGTACGGTAGCATGTTGGATCAAGACTGCTACAGACGGTAAGATGATGGGCATTGCAAACGACCAGCCTCAATATTATACCACAGCCTTTGAGTATGGGCTTAGTTCCGGTGGATTAAGAGCTTTTGTTCGTGATGATGACAATACAGCAATCAGCAGAACAGGCGGAACAGTTAACGATGATGTTTGGCATTTTGCTGTTATAGCATGGAATGCTTCACCTGAAGGCGCCGAACTTACTGTCTATGTTGATGGTGCATCAAAGGGAACCTCTACGAATAGTGGTAGATTTCAGCCATTCGGTGATTGGGTGTATGATATCGTTATCGGCGCATCTAACAGCAGAGGAACGGTTACAGACTTCTTCACCGGCCTTATCGATGAGTTGAAGGTTTACAACTATGCTCTAACCGCTGACGATGTTGCTGTTGCATACGAAGGTTACACAGGTCTCGATACATGTGTACATCCGCCCGCACTTGACTTTACAGGTCCGGAAAGTACTCCTGACTGTGTTGTTGACATCTATGATTTTGCATACTTTGCATCAAGCTGGCTCGAATGCGGTTTGGTTCCGGAATGCCTGTAGTTTTCTCTATTACACCGGTTAGCATTTTGCGTTTATGCATCCGGGTATTAATAAAAAGGGTCTGTGCTTCTCAAGGGTGCAGACCCTTAATTTTCTATAATAGAGTTTTGTCAAGCTTCGAGTTGCTTATTTGAAAATATTTATTTTGGGGTTGGTCATGGATTTATTAAAGAGCAGAGTTGTTTTATACATATTTGTCCTGTTTTTTAGCGTTATCCCGGTAACTTATGCTGTTGACATTATCATTGTTACATCAGACGTCTCGTACCAGCAGGATTATGTTTCCTTTGTGCAGGACATCTATGGTCAGTCGTCCAATGTAACTACCGGAGTATACACTGACCTTGATGGCAATGCCCCGATGCTTGCACAGCTCGAAGCAGCGGATCTCGTTATCATTGCCCGCCTTGCAGTCAGCAGCAGTTATGATGATGGTACAGAGATATCAGACTGGAATTCGCTTTCCACACCTATACTTTGCCACAGTGCCTACCTGACGCGGAGTTTGCGTTGGAACTGGATGGCAGGTGGCAGGGAGGACCTAAGCAACGATTCTGCTAACCTTGTAGTTGCTGATGCCTCTGACCCTGTCTTTAACGGAATAAGTGTTGCTAACGGTGACACAATACAGATGTTTACCTCAACGCAGAACCTGATAGATGTCCAGACTGACTCTGGCAATGGAACGCTTATCGCGTCACCCGAAGGAAGCAGCAGAGTACTTATCGCCAGGTGGAACGATACAAATACTTATTATCACAGCGGTTCACCTTATTCGCCAGGCGGAGCGAGGCTGTTCTTTGCAACGGACGAGTTTAATCCTGTCTTACTCAAAAATTCGAACTTGTTTAATTCCAATAACTTATGTAAACTCCCTGGATAACGATTAAGGATTAATTCTATTGGATTTTTTGGAAAGGATCAACCTTGAAAATCCTTGCCATGCTCATTATTGAGTTTCTA
>DAOWHR010000023.1 GCA_030641315.1 Anaerohalosphaeraceae bacterium
ACCGAAGCATCTGTAATTGGCTGAAGGGCACTTTGCTCCGCAGCCTGCCCGGATGATCGGGCCCAGGCAAACTTCGCCATACTCCCAGCGACAGACGTTTTCCTTTGCCTTGCACTCAACGCAAACAGGGTAGTCCGGAATGACCGGAACCTTGCCCATCAAAAGGCAACGAACGACGTACGCGAATTCCGCCTTGTCGATCGGACAGCCGTGAATCTTATAATCAACTTTAACAACCTCGTCGCATGCCTTTGTCATCTCTGTATTGAGATGCGGCATTGCCCCGTCATCGCCGTATACACACTGGCGAACTTCATCGAGATCGAAATTGTTTTTCAGCTTGTTAAGTCCACCCGTTGTCGCACAAGCGCCAAGAGCGACAAGAATCTTCGCACGGCTGCGAATTTCCTTGAGCTTTTCGGCATCCTGGGGTCTGGTAATCGAACCTTCGATGATCGCGATGTCGTATTCTTCGCTCTGTTCGCTCATCGCCTCACGCCACTCTACAACGTCAACGGCTCCGACCAGGTCAAGGATTTCCTCTTCGAGGTTCACAATCTGAAGCTGACACCCTTCACAGCACGCAAAATCAAATATTGCTACTCTTGCTTTACTCATGTTTATATAGCCTCCGGCACAGCGCCTAATTCAGAATAATTGTACACAGGACCACTCTGACAGACGTACTCGTCGTTCATCTGGCAGTGGCCGCATTTCCCTACGCCGCACTTCATTCGGCGTTCCAGATTGACATAAATATTTTCAAGCGGTGTCTCATATTCAGCCAACGCCATCAGCACGAACTTGTACATGATCGGAGGTCCGCATACCAGAATAGCCGCATCCGTCAGTTCGTCTTCGATCTTCGGGATGAGATTCGTTACAACACCAACATTGCCCGTCCATTTTTCATGTTCCACATCGATAGTTTCCAGGACGTTGATCGCGTCATTCGCATGCCACGCGGCGATCTCATCCTGATAGAAACGCTGGTCGAAATCTTTCGTGCCGAGCAGAACTGTTACTTTGCCGAAATCTTCCGGTTTATCCAGAGCGTAATTGATCAGCGAACGCTGAGGGACCAGCCCGATACCGCCGCAGATGAACACAAGGTCCTTGCCTGCCAGTGTGTCGAGGTCGTACCCACTGCCGTAAGGCCCGCGGATACCGAGTTTGTCGCCGACCTGCATCTGGTGGATTGCGTTGGTTACGCTGCCTGCGTTACGTATAACAAGATCAAAGCCCTTCACTGTCGGAGACGATGAGATCGAGATAGGACACTCACCCAGGCCCGCAACGGATACTTCGACGAACTGCCCCGGCTTATGACCAAGCTCTTCGCCGGAATCAAGCGTAAGCCTGATATAAACCTCTGTGTCATTCATCATCTTTCTATCCGTGATCGTAGCCAGCTCAGGCAGATAGATATCTTTTTTGCCACAACTACATGCACACATTAATGTTTCTCCTAATATTTATTGGTCCCTGTCGGACGGTTAATTATCCAGGACCTAAAGATTTGTATCTTCAAGAAGCCTGTTATAGATTTCAACTGGATTGGCGATACCCGGAGTACAGGCACCAACGCATCTGCCGCACCCGACACAGGCGACCTGTCCGCCGATCTTGGCCGGTACATACTTGCCTTTTCGGTATATCCTGTGGCGGAACCTGTCCTCACGTCTTTGACGGAAGTTGTGATCGCCTGCGACATTGGCGAATTTCTCAAGCAGACATCCGTCCCATGCGCGGTAGCGTTTGCCCGTCTCAAGGTTCCAGGCGACATCGTCCTGTACGTCGAAGCAGTAGCATGTCGGGCATGTTGAGGTACACGATCCGCATGAATAACATACCTTAGCCTTTTCTTCCCATACCGGGTGGTTGTAGCTTTTGTCCAGCAGACCGGGCAGATCGCTCGTCTTGCAGTTTAGCTTATGCTTTGCGAGAGCCTCTTCATTTTTCTGCCATACCTGCTTACGCTTTGCGATGTCCTCATCGGTTGCATCAGCCGCTCCAGCAGCTTTCGCGACAAGAGCTTCGCCTTTTTCAGTAGCCGCGTCGACAAGATAGCTGTCACCAAGATCGGTCAGAAGTACATCGAAACCATCCTTGACTGTTGCTGACCCCATCGATGCCGCAAAAACGTTCTCTGATGCGTTTACAACATCGCACGCGACGATCGTCAGATTTTCGCGTCTTGCCATGTAATGGCTGTCATACTCATCCTGTGAAAAGATCGCGTCCATCTGATTGATCGCGACCATGTCATAAGGATGAACGCCCAGCAGAACTGTCGGCTCCGCGTTACACTCTGTTTTGTACTCGCCCTTGACTTCGTAAGTCATTAGTGTCTCAACCTGCGGCAGGACATACTTCTTAGGAGGCAGAAGTGTTACATCGTAGTCCAGTCTCAGCTCATCTGCCGATTCCAGATCACCGAACACGAATCTGTTCCCTTTAGCCTTTACTCCGACGACCTTGTCGTCAGAAGAGATGAGTCCACTGACAAAACTCTTGAAATCTTCTTTTGATAACTTCTTAATGCTCATAGTTTTCTGTTCCTGATACAAGAGACCAATTTACAGTCTGCCGCGACACGAGCATATCATTTTTCGTGTCGAAGCCTTATTAACATATATATCATGCAGCGTTTACAAACTTATATACTCTGTGATCCACCCCGTTATGAGTAGTAAGGCAGAACTCCAAGTTCCATGGCAATATCGATCGTGATGACCTTCACCCGCTTTGGTACAGCAAGATAGCAGGGCGACAGGTTCAGTATCCCGTTAATGCCGGCTCCTACAAGCTTATCAGCGGTTTCCTGAGCTGACTCAGCTGGAACCGCCAGAATAGCCACCCGAATGTTGCGTTCGCACAGTGTAGCAATTTTCCAGGGATCTTCAACAACGATTTCGCCGATTCTTGTTCCTATCTTGTCATTACTTATATCAAAGATCGCTGCGATCTCAAAGCCGTAAGTCTTAAAACCATCATAAAGAGAGATTGCTGTACCCAGTTTGCCAGCACCGATCAGGGCAGCTTTTTGCACTTCTTTGAGCTTCAAAATGCCTCTTATCTGCTCGATAAGCGTGGTTACCTTGTAACCGACACCTTTTGTGCCGAACGCACCGAAATACGAGAAATCTTTCCGTATCTGCGGTGACTTCACATGCACATATTCTGAAAAAACCTTGCTTGACACATATTCCCTGGACTTTTCATCTAAAAAGATCAGGGCACGCAGATAACCCGGCAGCCGCCGTATCGTCTCACTTGGTATTTTTGAATATCTCATAGGCACAAAACTCTCGAATTATGTGCTTGAGTTCACATTCACAAGCAAAGTCCACATTCTACCTAATCCCAAAGAATAAGTCAAAACCTTTTTAGATATTTATCAGCTAAGTTCGCAAAAACATGACCAAACTGAACAGGTTACTGTAGGTTGTGTGTGTCATGTTTAACGGCAGCAGTAGATTAATTGATGATTTCGATGTTGAATATTCCATGACGACCTTGACAGGCTCTACAGTGTCGAGTATCTTGATGATAATACTGATACCGAGGTGTTTACTATGGACCTGCTTGGCAACCGAGAATCTGTTACTATTGACGGCGGCACGCCTGAGACCTACGCCGTCGATGTCGATACCAATCGCTATGACGCTGACGGCACTTATACCGTTACGCTGGCGTATGACGATGCGGGCAACACGACCACTGACAATGACGGGTATGTCTATACCTACGACTATGAGAACCGCGTTGAGACGATCACTCGGCCATCCGATAGCACAATAATCGTTACCTATACATACGATGCTCTAGGCAGACGTATCAAGATGGTC
>DAOWHR010000368.1 GCA_030641315.1 Anaerohalosphaeraceae bacterium
GCTCTTCGGGTCAGGGAAAACCTTATCCGACGGCCCATGATTATGAATAGCCACCACAATGTCATACTCTTTAACCTTCGCATCGACCATCTCAAGCAGGTCATGTGCCGGCACAGCAATAATAGTTTTCATCCCCGCTGCCTTTGCATACTCAAATGCCTGCGACACCTGCCCGGCGTTCTTCATATAGATCACGCCGCCGCCATAAAGAACAAGCCCTTTATCCTTAACCAGCTTAGCAACTGCGATAATATCTGTAGCTGTTGCTCCAAGCGGCAAATGCATGCTCTTGAGCGATACATATTTCAAGCCTGCCTTTTTAGTCATATCAAGAGTCTCTTCAAGCCCGAATTGCCTGAACGTGTATGACGCGATCCCAAGCTTTATAGAAGGCTTGACTTTCTCCGCAGCATCTTTCTCAACAGCACCAAAACCCTTACCAGCCAACCCCAGCATCGTACCAGCTGCAGCAGACTTCAAAACAATACGTCTGGTAGTAACAGCATCTTTCATAGAAAACCTCAATTAAAAATTCCTGATCAATATCACAATTTAACAATCTTACCTTCTCGCGCCGATTCATATATCGCCAGGATCACTTCAACAGCTTTCTTTGCTTCATCGCCGCCCACACAAGCTCCGCCCTTACCCTCGATCGCATCGATAAACGCCTTGAAGTTAAGCGTATGGTTCTTATAATCTATCGCCGCAGGATCAGCCACACCGCCTCCGCTCTGCACCTGACCGAACTTGCTGCGAATCTCTTCGTCCTCATCCTTCGCTTCAGCAAACTCCCACGTCGTAAAGCTGTCCTCAAGATAAACAACCGTCCCCTTCGTCCCTGCGATCTCAAAACGCTTGAACCTGCCCGGATACTCCGACGTGGTACCGTAAACAACCCCGAGCGTACCGTTTCCAAACCGCATAACAGCAGTCGCCGTGTCCTCAGCCTCGATCTGCGGATGCCCCGCGTTGTTCATATACGCCATCACGCTCTCCGGCTTACCCAGCAGATCGCACAGCATATCGATCATGTGTATCGACTGGTTCATCAAGGCCCCGCCCCCGTCCAGCTTCCACGTCCCGTGCCACGAACCGTCGTAATACTCGTCCTTGCGATACCACGGCACATAAACACCGACATAAGTTATCACGCCGAACCGCCCGCCCTCTATCGCCTTCCGCAGCGGCAACATGCACTCGTTAAACCGGTTCTGAAATATCCCGCCAAGCACCGTTTCGCTCTGCTCATGAGCATCTATCATCGCGTCAACCCGCTCAAGCGTAACCTCCAAAGGCTTTTCGCAAATAACATGCTTACCCGCCTTTGCCGCTGCAACCGCTGCTTCCATATGAGCACCACTCGGAGTCGCGATCGTTATCGCGTCGATCCCATCGTCAGCAAGCATCTCATCCAGACTGCTGTAGGCCATTACCGAATATTTCTCCGCAAGCTCCTGTGCCTTAGCGCCTACAGAGTCAAAAAAACCAACCAACTTTACGTTTCCAATATCGCCCAGCGCCCTCGCGTGAAAATCCGCGATCAAACCAGCACCGACAATTCCAAAGTTCAACGTCTTCATTATTCAAGCTCCAATCCGACTTCACTCGCGATTCTTCTTACCGCCGCAATCGCTGTTGCGTACTGCTCCGAACTCGTCGACCCGCCAAACTGACCGCCCACCTGCAAATGAGGCTCCATCGTAATACACCCGCCATACCCCATCGCAGCAAGATCGCCCAAAAGTTCGCCAATTTGCCCATCGCCTTCGCCCGGCACGGAACCGACAGTCGCACCCAGCTTCCAGTCCTTAATATGAACATGCTCGACATAAGGCTTCAGCACAGGCCAGCAAGTGTTAAAGTTGTCAACATTCTTCTCGCCCCAGACAAAGTTCGCCGGATCATACGCAAGCCGCAGCTTCTCCGAACCGACGCTTTCAACAAGTTTCGCGTTGTTAGCTGCCGAGTGGCCGAAGATACCTGCCTCATTCTCATGCGCCAAGATAACATCGACACCGTCAAGGATATCCATCTTCCTGCCGAACCGCGCAACAACCTCATCGAGATAGTCGTCAATGCACTTCCCCTCAGGCGGATAATAACTGAATATCCGGATCAGCCGAGTCTCAAAAAACTCCGCAAGCTCCACAGCATGTTTGAACTTATCAAGATGCGCCTCAAAATCCTCATTGATCCGAACCTTGCCGATAGGCGACCCTATTGCGCTAACCTTGATACCGTTATCCTGCAATAATCGTTTCGCCCCGGCAAGTTCATCACCGCTAAGATCCATTATATTCTTACGGTCGATAAACCGAGGCTCGATATGCCCGACGCCCTGCGACACAAGAAAATCAACCTGCTCAGCAAAACTCTCAGAAACCTCATCAGCAAAAGCACTCAACTTCGCCATAACATTATATCCTTTAAGCCTGCTTATTCTTCTTACGAATTATCTCAACGCCCTGAACCAGGATGACGAAGCCAACCAGTATAGCGATTCCGAACCATCTGAACTTGCCCCACAGCGTCCACATGCAAAGGAAACTCGTCCCCGCAACAGCACACGCCATCAATATGTTCCATACTATACGCTTGCCGCCCTTGGGCAGATCATCGCCAAGCAGTTTCTTCTGGTTCATCAGCATCGTAAACGAAATATAAGCGATCGGCAGCAATACCATCGCGAACATGCTCGTAGGTATCGCAAGCCACATCAAAGCATCTTTCCAGATAAAAGGCATAACAACGCCAACCGAAACCATCAAACTGCCAATCTTCTGGGGCCAACCCGTCGCAGGCTTGTTCAACATCTCGCACAACACAAGCCCGTTGATGAGCATCAGCATCGTTATTGCTCCCAACGCCATACCAAGCACACCGACACCGAACACGATCTTTGCAACTCCCTCACCCGTAAGCGGCGCGATTGTGTCCGCAAGATCAAACGCGTCACGCCTTACAAGCAACGCACCCATCTTCCTGTCAGCCAACGGCAATGCCTCAACCATCTCGTCCCTCTGCTCAGGTGTTAGTGCCGCAAATTCATCGGCACCGATTTCCGCTATGATCCGCCTGTCCATCAAACCGTTAAATGATTTAACAAGTTTCTCCCCAGGCACAACCAGCTTACCGTTGGTATCCATCTCACCGAGAAAACCATCAGCAGTTTTTGCGTGGAACTGACCAGCCGAAGCGATCACAACACATCCAGTCGTGATGATAAACGGAATGAACAATCCAGTCGAAAGGTCGAATATCGCAAGTCCCCTGAATTCCCTGCCCCAGCCCTTACGCAGCATCGAATAAGGCAGCAAAAATGTCATGTTAATACCCACCGCCGTAGATGCCGCACTGATCATAACACCGCGCTGTTCGGCAACGATTACTTCGGTCCAGAAACCCTGGAACTGCTCTCCGACACCGTTAATAAAAGGCATCAGTGTTTCAGCGGGCCTGAAAAACAGTTGCGGGTTCGGGATCAGCCCCTTCAGTATCTCAGTACCGCTGAACACATCGCTCGCCGCCAGCTTAACCACAACGCCAAAGAAGCACAATACGATCATACCGACCATCAGTTTGATCATAATTTCAAATGCCCGAACTCCCTTACCGCCCGCGTTATAAAGCATCACAAACGTTATCGCGATAGCAAGCAGTATCAGCCCGACAATTACTTTTGCGGTCAGGTCTCCCATTGCTGCATCTGCGCCGAAAATACCAGGCAAAAGATTCTGCCTTATAGCCGCCGTCCCAAGCGCAAATTGCGGCATCGACCAGACAATATTCGCCATCATAGAAGCGATAACCCAACTCCAACCCAGCACCGGGCTGACATGCTCATTGATCGCACGCAGCGGACGCTGACCCGTCGACAGCGTAACATAAGAGATCGCGCTGAGCATTATAATACCAAGTATCATCGCCAAAGGCTGTAGCCACAAAAAGCTGAAGCCCACAAGCACACCAAGATACAAACTCGATGCCAGCGAACCGCCTCCAAGCGTAATAGCGCTCTGCAACCAACCCGGCCCCGAAAGTTTCAAAAACGTGCCGAACAACGCACCCTTGCCCTTTTTGCGAGCGGCCATAATAGCCTCACGGTCCTTCTCGATCTTCGGATTCATAGACATCTGCATTTTAGGTTCACTATTCTCTGCCATTTTATCGCTCCTGATTTATTGCCGCCTTAACTGGTAATTCACAAAACCCATATTATCATAAAAAACAACGCACGCCCGACTGGGCGACTATCGCGTTTACCTTACCGCTCATGAATTTCTCCACAAAATAGCTTGTATATAAAATAGTCCCGACAAATGGCCGGATTGTTGATTTTTACCCTAAAAACTGCTAAAAAGACAGTCCGAACTAATATCTCGTATTCCGAGCTAATTATCTATATCATATTTTAAACCAAAAATCAAGTCTTTTATGAAAACATCCTCTAATTCTTTTAGAATAACGACTTACGAATAAAATCCCGACAATTTCAGCAAGACGCTTGAATTAACTCACGACATGATATATAATTACCATGGAGCTTAACAATATGAAAAAACCGATCGACCTGAAACACCTGGCAGCACGAAACGAACAGCTCATCATATCCCTGCTCAGAAAGCACGGCCCCATGAGTCAGGCACAACTGCGCAAAATGGCATCGCTAAGCAGCTCAACCGCAAGCTACATCGTAGGCAGACTCAGATCCAAGCAGTTGATCACCGAAACACAGGGCAAAAGCAAAAACCGCGGCCCAAAACCGGTACTCGTAACAATAAACCCCACAGGCTGCTTCGCCATCGGCATCGAGATCAACCCAAACACAGCAATAGTAGGACTCTTTGACTTTACAGGCAGATCAATCGAAGAGATCACCACCCCCCTTGCAAACAACCACTCACCCCAAAACGTCTGCAACATCATAGAGATAAACCTGCGCGGCCTCCTCGCAAAACACGACATCGCTCCCGATTCTCTCGCTGGCATAGGCGTCGCACTCAGCGGTTCCATAACCCCCGATGGCACCGTCGAACTCTCCAGCCCGCTCGCATGGAAATCCGTCCCACTCAAAAAACTCCTCCAAAATCGCCTGCCCGCCCCCGTAACGATCTGCACCACACGAGTCCGCCTGTTAGCCGAAATGGAGATCGAACCCGACGCATCTTACGACAATGTCCTCTACCTCAACATCGCCGACGGCGTAGGCAGCCACGTAATAATAGACGGCAAACTACTCCACGGCTCAGCAAACAGAACAGGCGAGATAGGCCACATCATCGTCACCCCCAACGGCCCAACCTGCGGATGCGGCCACAAAGGATGCCTCGAAGCAATAATAAGCGCACCAGCAATAACAAAAAAAATGCAAAAAGACATCGCCAACGGCACGTCAACAACACTAACCAAAACACTAACCCCCGAAGACACTCCCCAACTGGCAATAGAAAAACTAGCGCAAGCCGCTAAAGAAAACGACCCCTACGCACTAAGCATAAGAACCTTCATAGCAGACCACTTCGCCCAAGCCGCAGCAATAGCAATAAACTTCTGCGACCCCGAAATAATAATAATCGCAGGCTACCTAAGCAAACACTTCTACCCCCACCTTAAAGCCGCAATAGAAAAATCCTTCCCAACAAACGTATACGACAGCGAAACAAGAAAAATAAAAATTAAACCAGCAAAAGCAACAAAAAACCCACTAACAACAGGTGCAGCAATAACAATTCTACAAAACACAACAAAACCATAAAACCAACAGCCCAAAACGCTTGTACATGAACAATAACGCAAGTGATTGGGAGGTAATGTATTTAGGAAACATACTCGCAACCACTGCTTCTACTGCCCACAAATAACTTTACTCTATAAAGTCCCAAATGTCATTGAAAAGAAGTTTGTCAAATGTTTTTATGTGATCTTTGAGAATAGGCTCTGTTGTCATATTAGGTCGAATATCACAATAGTAAACGCCATCGAGTGGATTGAGTTTGACTGTGTATCCCTTGAAATGTCCGGGCAAAAATGTTGCATTGATGCCATAGCGACCATCCCTCCCTTTTCTTTGCACATCATTAAGAAAAATTGCAAAGTGAGGTGTATTTGTATCTGTCAGTCGATTATACAGAAACTTATCTATGAATATTTTATCTATCCTATCTTTGCTGGATGTTTTAACTGAACCAATGGCTTTTGTCACATCGTCAACCTCAACTATCAAATCATGTTGATACTTCATAGAAAAGGCAACTTCGCCATCTACACAAACTGGAATTGCAATCGTGTCCTCTCGAACCTCAATCCCAATTTTAATCAATATAAGTCGTATGAAACGCTCAAATAAATCACCATTTATTTTTCTGGCGACATTAGATCGATTAGCAGGCAAGGCATCCAAACTTGCACCAATAGATTGCTGTGCCGTATAAACAAAATTATTAATGAGTGTTCCGTTCTGCTCATTATGCATCGCGACATCTCTGACATTGTCGAACAGTTGCGAAATAGCGTCTATGCCGCTTTCAAAGTCCTCGAGATTTTGCATTAAATTTGAATTGATTGGCCTTGTAATGTTAAAAGTTCCATCTTTTTTATACTGAAAAAATGTATAGTGATTTTCATTTCTAGATACAATCACTGCTTGTAGATTTGTTTTTATAAACTCTAAATATCGCCTACAGTAATCTATATAATTATCAATCGTTAAAAACTTATTTTTGTTGGTGGCGATTGCTAAAAGCCTATTTAGTGTCATCGAATAGAGTTCCTTCTTTTGTCGTTAGCCCGATCAAAGGCGATCCATTCTTCTTTAGTTTTATGGATTACGTTTTCTACTCGTTCTATAGCCCATATATTGTATTCTTGTTCAAGTTCACAAGCCATCCACTTTCTTCCTAATTGTTCTGCCACAACTGACGTTGTACCTGAACCAGAAAATGGATCAATCACAACATCTCCTTTTTTCGATGATGCTAAAACGAGTTTTCGGATCAATTCTTCCGGCTTTTGTGTAGGGTGAGGAGTTTTTTCATCCATGCCATTACAAGTTGTTGGAACAACAATAACATCTTTCGGCTTCGCACCATCTGGATGTGGAATCCATACGTCCTTACGTTTCCCATTATTTCCGTATTGGCTTGTTTTGGCTTGCGGATGGCTAGGATATCTCAATGTGTGCCTACCATAGGGTACTCTGACATCATCAACATTAAAAGTTGTTTTTTTTGATTTTCGAAGATGAAGGAGGCTTTCATGAGATCGCCCCCAGTCGTTCCCAAGATTTGCCTTGTTTTTATAGTGCCAAATCAACCACCTACATGCTTTGAAGGACCGCATTGATGGATGTTTCAGGTCTGCAAGAACCTCGGAAAAACCGCACACGTACAGTGAACCGTCTTTCTTTAATACTCGCGAGGCTTCCGTAATCCATAGCATCGACCATTCTATATAATGTTCTTGGCTCTCGAACTTATCCCATTCTGCTTTTTTTATATTGTAAGGAGGATCCGCAATCACAAGATCAATAGTTGAAGATTCTATACTTTTTAACCATTCAATAGAATCTCCTTGATATAGTTCACCGTTAGGATGTTGATATAATAGATCGAATGGCTTATTGCCACGGATTTCAAAAATCGAACCCGTCTTAGCGTCCTCAAACAGTTTGCGTTGTTGTGCTTTTATCTTCATTGCCGTATTTGGCATAATATGTATTCTCCATTTATTATGATAGCCAGCATAATTTATAGTAGCAATAAAGTCAATTATTTATCTAGCCAGAATTAAGACCGATATTAGACTATTAGAAAACCATGTTAATCAGTGCAAAATCAGCGAAATCCATTTCTATTACAAAAAAAGGGCAAGCCAAATTAATGACCTGCCCTTTGCAAATTGAAACTAATCCACCACTAGCTGTTGTTTATTACAGCCTGTGCAGCGGCCAGCCTTGCGATCGGCACCCGGAACGGGGAACACGATACATAGTTCAGGCCAACCCTGTAGCAGAAATCGATGCTTGACGGCTCACCGCCATGCTCACCGCAGATACCGCACTTAAGATTCTTGCGACCCTTGCGACCAAGCTTAACACCCATTTCAACCAGTTTACCAACACCGGCCTGGTCGAGCGCCTGGAACGGATCGACTTCATAGATGCCCTTATTAACATACTCACCGAGGAACTTGCCCGCGTCATCACGCGAAAAGCCCATCGTCATCTGAGTAAGGTCATTCGTACCAAAGCTAAAGAACTCAGCCTCTTTCGCAACTTCGTCAGCCGTAAGAGCGGCTCTTGGAACCTCGATCATTGTACCGATCAGGTAAGCGATCCTGGTCTTCTTTTCCTTGAAGACCTGCTTGATCTCGTCAATCACTTCCGCCTTGACGTTCTTAAGCTCTTCGACTCCGCCGATCAGCGGGATCATGATCTCAGGCTTAACAACCTTGCCGCTCTTTTTAACCTTAAGAGCCGCTTCGATAATCGCACGAGCCTGCATCCTGTAGATAGCCGGATATGTTACCGCAAGCCGACATCCGCGATGACCGAGCATCGGGTTGAACTCATGCAGCTTTTCAACTTCTGCCTTAACCTGCTTCGGCGTAACCTTCAGACGTTTTGCCATCTCAGCCTGGTTTTCCTTATCCTGCGGCAGGAACTCATGCAGCGGCGGATCCAGCAGACGAACAGTAACGGGCAGCCCAGCCATAGCCTTGAAAATTCCAGCAAAGTCGCTTCTCTGATACGGCAGCAACTTAGCAAGCGAACCTTCGAACTGCTTCTTGGCAACTGCATATTCCTTGGCGATTGCCTTCTTTTCCTTATCCGTGCCAGCCTCTTCGATCTTAGCAAGCATCGCGGCATAATCGTCAGCAGCAAGAATCATCGAACGAACAGGCCAAATCCTCGTTCCTTCAAAGAACATATGCTCGGTCCTGCAAAGCCCAATACCCTCAGCACCGAACTGACGAGCTCTCTTAGCGTCTTCAGGAGTATCCGCATTCGTGCGAACACCAAGCGTACGAACCTTATCGCAGATCGCCATAAACTTACCGAATTCACCACTAAGCTTAGGCTCAACAGTTGCGACTTTACCATTCATAACAGTACCAGCCGTACCGTCAAGACTGATCCAGTCACCTTGTTTAATAGTCAGCTTACCAACCGAGAACTTCTTGGTCTTATAGTTAATATTAAGATCGCTCACACCAGCGACACAGCACTTACCCATACCGCGAGCAACTACAGCCGCATGGCTTGTCATTCCACCGCGAGCTGTCAAAATACCAACAGCAGCGTCCATACCGCCAATGTCTTCCGGGCTTGTCTCGATCCGAACAAGGATAACGATCTTGCCATTGTCACGCCATTCTTCAGCTGTCTCAGCATCGAACACAACCTGACCAACAGCAGCACCAGGCGAAGCAGGCAAACCCTTTGTGATTACATCACGCTTGGCCTTAGGGTCAAACGAAGGATGCAGCAAACGGTCAAGCTGTTCCGGCTCAACACGCATTACAGCGTCCTTAGCCTTGATCATCTTTTCAGCAACCATATCCACGGCACATTTAACAGCCGCAGCTGCCGTACGCTTACCGGTACGTGTCTGGAGAATGTAAAGGATATTTTCCTGGATCGTAAATTCCATATCCTGCATATCTTTGTAATGCTTTTCCAGCTTAGTCATAAGATTCGTAAGCTGCTTATAAGCCTTAGGCATTTCCTTGCCAAGCTTCTGCATAGGCTTCGGAGTACGGATACCGGCAACAACATCTTCGCCCTGAGCGTTGATCAGATATTCGCCGTAGAATTCCTTCTTACCAGTACTCGGGTTACGCGTAAAGCAAACACCCGTAGCACAATCGTCGCCCATGTTACCGAACACCATCGCCTGAACATTAACAGCCGTACCCAAAAGGCCCTTGATATTGTTAAGCTGACGATACTTGATCGCGCGGGCACAGTCCCACGAGCCAAACACAGCATTGATCGAAAGCTTAAGCTGCTCACGAGGATCCTGCGGGAACATTTTGCCAACGTTCTTCTTATAGATCTTTTTGTAATCTTCGACAACTGCCTTAAGCTGTTCAGCAGTCAGTTCATTATCGTCCTGAACTTTAGCCTTCTTCTTTGCGGCATGGATAGCTTCTTCAAATTTTTCATGATGACAACCCATAACAACATCACCGAACATGTCGATGAATCTGCGATAGATGTCATAAGCAAAACGTTCGTTACCGGTTTTAGCGATAATACCAGCAACAACATCGTCATTCAGACCGAGGTTCAAAACAGTGTTCATCATACCAGGCATAGATACTGCCGCACCGCTGCGAACACTCACCAGCAAAGGCTTCTTCGGATCGCCGAATTTCGCCTTCATTGCTTTTTCAAGTTTTACAACATTGGCTTCGACTTCCTTAGCCATTCCTGCAGGCCACTTGCCTTTGCCCTTGTTGTACTCATCACATACTTTAGTTGTAACAGTAAAACCAGCAGGCACAGGTACACCAAGATTCGTCATCTCAGCAAGGTTCGCGCCTTTGCCGCCGAGAATCGTCTTCATCGTGGCATCGCCTTCTGCTTTACCGTTCCCAAAGAAATACACACGTTTCTTTGCCATTATTTACATCTCCTTATTCAGTAAGAATGCAGCCTTAGCTGCGACATTATTTACGGGTACCTAAAAGAAATGTGAATATATGGCCAAACAACGCAGATGTCAATGAATAAAATACCCCCGAAACAGCTTTTCCTGCCCCCTGCCACTGTTTTGACGTAAAAAATGGAAAATTATGCGTGCACACATCGCAGCGGTTTACCACCTGATCTCATACCGCCCCAATAGGAATTCCTGCTTTTACGCGATGTTGTTTGCAGCGTCCTTAAACATCTTGCCCTTGCAGCGGTCACAACCGCAAGCACCGACAAGCCGCAAACACGATGGCCCGATCATATTCTTAGACTCGATCATTTTGGCCCCCTTAGCCTCCATCTGTCTAAGAGCAACCTCCGCCTTGCCCTTATTATGCGAGCCGACACAGTCAGTCAGAACGGTAACATGCTTTCGCCTCGCAAGCAGACCAAGCACCGTCGCCTTGACAGATTCTTCCGTAACCGTGCCTATGACGATAAACTCGTCAACCTTAAGTTCGCTCAAAATTCGATCCGCACGCGGTTCGTTGAAAGGATCCATACTCCGCTTATTCAGGATAACCTGGTCATAGCTGCTGAACAGATCACGCGGCACATCGGTACAACCGTCAGCGGCAAAAACACAATTGCGCATGCGGGTCGTATACCTTATCTTCTCCTGCCCGCCGGTACCCTCGATACAATGATCACACCCGTTACCAGCCGGACACATCTGCGCCGTTGAAATCATGCGAAGGTTCTTTACCCTCGCCCACGCCGCAACCCTGCGGACATTCGCAAGCACACGCCGGTGATTGCGGATACAAGCCTTGCCATCCGCAAACATAAGATCCTTTTGCGTATCGACATCAACAATAACACGTCGTCTTCGTAATGTAATTATCGGCCGGATCATAAATAGCCCTTTCTGCCGGATCCACTTTTTTAACCGCCCCAATAATACTACGACCGGGGCAGCACCACAGTTCTATCAGAACTTATCGAATACCAAACCCCTTGACTTTAGCACCAATCTCTGGCAAAATACCCCCGAACTGATTATCAAAGACAAAACTGAAACTATTGTTACGCTGTACCCCAAAACACGGACAAATTATAAATGGCAGAAAGAATTATAAAAGATTACCCCAATATTTCGCTGTTACCCGAAACCATCGAAAACACACTTGATTTCGACGACATTTTCGGACGTACCGCCCCGGTACACGTTGAGATCGGCTCAGGCAAAGGAACCTTCCTTCTAGGACACGCTCAGCACAACCCCGATTTAAACATACTCGGCATCGAATGGGCACGCAAATATTACCGACTCGCCGTCGACCGACTCGGCAGATGGCAAATCCCCAACGTCCGGATAATAAGGACCGATGCCGCAACCTTCATCGCCCAAAACTTCCCCGATAACGCCGTCGAATGCTTCCACCTATACTTCCCAGACCCCTGGCCAAAAAAACGCCACAACAAAAGAAGATTCTTCTCACACGAGAACCTGCCCCACTTACTAAGGTGCCTGATAGATCACGGCACAATAAACATCGCCACCGACCACGCGGACTACTTCGAACAAATGACCGAAGTAATAAACGCCGCCGTAGCCGATGGCAATATTGAGATCATAGATTTCAAACGAGCTGACGCCGCAAATCCCGACGAGGTCGTAGGCACAAACTACGAAAGAAAATACATAAAAGAAAAAAGAAACATAAACACAATCGCAGTAAAAAAACTATAACAAAATATCCTGGATGCATCTCAAAAAAACACCCCCAAATCAAAAACCACCCTTTTTCCTCTGTACTACAATCTTTCAACTCCCTGTTTTTTATGCACGTTTTTCAAAAACCAAATCCATAACCTATTGCAATAGAAAAGGTTGCCTCCAAATCACCTATTGCCCGACTTTTAGCCTTTTCATCTTTTTTAATCCGCGAAAATCAGCGTAATCCGCGGTTGCTTTTTGGTTGCGGCTATGCTGCGCCATGTAATTCCGTGGTTGATCTTTGGTCTTTAATCTTTAAAAAATCTGTGTCAAATCCGTGAAATCTGCGGCCGGTTAACCCCCATATCGCCAACGTCAATTCGTTTCTATTTATAGAGTTTTGATATTAGAATTCGTCGCTTTCAAGCTGCCTGTATCGATCCACCCCCTCCCCCGCCCGGCGATATCCCAAGCTCACAGCCCTCAGCGACCTTTTCCTCGATGATCCAGAAAGCCTCATCAAGCTTGTCAGCAGCCACAAGCAGCATCGCCTCTTTAACCCTGCCGTACCCATCGCAAACCTTAACCTCGCCGTAAACACCATGCTCTTTGAGCCGCTCAAGATAATCCTCTGCAAGTTCCCTGTCTTCAGCAAGCGCAACAGGAACCATCTCTTTAGTCAAATTATTAGCAGCCATTTTTGCCCCCGCAATTTAAACCACACTAGTGCTTTGTCCGAGGTAAAATATCTGGCTCAGCGCCGAAGCAATTAGTCAGATGCAAGGCGAGCGAAGCAGTCAATGTCAAAGCATTGGCGATGCAGCTCAACGCGGCAGGTGGCTGATTGAAGCAAGCTGACCGGATATTTTTAACCGGACACAGTACTAGAGCACTTGGACTTTTTATGTATCGACTTAGGCCGTTATGAGGACGAGTCTGACAAGGCGAAAAACGCAGCCAATGCTATCCATTGTCGAGTATTTTCAACGTAGTCAGACGAAGCCGCAATAGGTATAAGCGATACA
>DAOWHR010000074.1 GCA_030641315.1 Anaerohalosphaeraceae bacterium
CGAACAGGCCGACGTTGAACCATACGGGCGAGTTGAATGCGCCGTACTGGTTTACGCAGAGCCATGTCAGTTCGTTGTAGTAGTTCTCGGCGTCAGCTTCTGTCTTGAAGTATCCGTCTTTGAAGCCCCTGTCGGCGATGGCGCGGCTGACGCGGTGAACAAGCTGCTTTATGGAATATTCACGGTCGCCCAGATCGTTGTCGCCATAGAAATATTTGCTGACCACTACCTTTGTGGCCAGTTGGCTCCATGTTGAGGGCACTTCGACATTTTCCTGCTCGAATATGATCTCGCCATTGTCTCCAGCGATCTTCGCTTTACGAGTTTCCCAATCCAGTTCATCGAATGGGTGTACTCCGGGCGTTGAAAAGCCCTGATTTACAGTTAAACCTTTTGATGCAGACCTTTTTGAATCTTTCCACGGCTGAAAATTATTACCTTCCGCATCCTTGCGCGCCCCTGGAATCCGTTCTTCGGCCATAACTTCTCCTTTTTCCTTTGGTGATTATGTATATAAAAAACTGAATAAAATTTGGCGAAACTCCCCCTAAGGACATACTAGATATAGGGTGAATTCCAATAAAACAACAATATGTTGCATATATTACAACCTAATAATAATCGGACGAGTTTGAGCTTCAAGCATAAAAAAACAAAAAAATTAGCGTTTTTTTCTTAGTCCTTGCTGTTATTGCAGATACGACCGAAAAAAATATTCACAAAATTTTCAGCGGTAAAAAAATGTGCGTTTGTCATAAAATCCACAAAAATGAGTTCTACCGCATATATCCAACGTAACTTCTTATAGATAAATATTTTACAAGAGCAGCCTGTGATTAACAGATTTCACGGATGTTCGGATAATTCATTAACCAATAACAAAAGGAAGATAGGTGAATAATGATGCCTGCGTCAACTTATCGTGGTTGTCGTACCTCTCCATTTCGGCTATTCGATGAGTCCGGTAATTTTAATGTCGTTGTCGAATTGTTGTGTGTTTGTTTGGGTAAGGTGCAGGGCTGACAGTTTGTTTTTCATCGCTTTTGAGATCGAGGCTGTGCCGTGGGCGGCTAGTATTTTTGGTGCTATGTATATTTGCAGTTCGTTTGCGTAATTGCCAGTCAGGAACGCTGTCTGTAGTGTTGGGCCGGCTTCGATGAGTAGTTGCTGGATGCCTATCGAGCCTAGATGGGTGAGCAGTTCGTTTATGTCGCAATGTTTTTTCGATGAGGTCAGGGGCAGAACATTAACACCCATTTTGACGAGTGCGTCCGCTTTATGTTTATTTATTTTGAATGCCTTAGCGGTAGTTACTATGAGTGTTTTTGACTTTGCGGGGTTTAGAATCTTTGCTTCAAGCGGGATACGCAGGGAGCTGTCGAGGACTATACGCAGGGGATGTTTGCCTTTGGCCGGTCTCGCTGTCAGCAGCGGGTCGTCAGCAATAACGGTATCTACGCCGGTAAGGATGGCCTGACAGCGGCGGCGGAGTTGGTGGACATCTTTGCGTGATTCGGCGTTTGAAATCCATTGGCCGTTGGCGGCGGTGTCTTTGTATGCCAGATAACCATCGATGGACTGCGCCCATTTACATATTACCCAGGGACGTCCGGTTAGGGCATAGTGGAAGAACCAGCGATTGAGGTACTTTGCATCTTTGGAACAGGTACCGATCTTAACTTCGATGCCAGCGGCGCGGAGTTGGGCGATGCCATTGCCTGCAACGTGGGGTGAGGGGTCCTTTGAGGCGATCACTACTTTTTTGATACCGGCGGCAATTACGGCTTGTGAGCACGGGGGCGTTTTGCCGTGGTGGGAGCATGGTTCGAGGGTGACGTACATGGTTGCGTTTTTTGGTAAGTTGCCTTTGCTGCGGCAGTCTGCGATGGCTTCGACTTCGGCATGAGCGGAGCCGAACCGCTTATGGTAACCCTGACCGATGATCTTATTGCGCTTAACTATGACGCAACCGACAGCGGGGTTTGGCTCGGTTTGGCCAACGCCCTTTTGGGCAAGGTCCAGCGCCAATTGCATATACCGGGTATCCATGTTTTGCTTAGGCATTTGATTGACCTCTATTCTGCTTAGGTTTAAGATTTTCTGTTTCTGCGCGGCAAAGAACACCTGCGGCCGCAAGTTTCGATTTAACACGCGTACTTTTATCACCCTGAAGGGTGTATCGTGTCAATGAACTGCTGTTCGGTGATAACGACAACGCCGAATTTGTTTGCCTTTTCGAGTTTACTGCCCGCGTTTTGGCCAGCGACTACAAGATCGGTTTTTTTGCTGACGGATGAAGATGTTTTGCCGCCGTTGTCTTTTATGGCCTGGGCAATGGATTGGCGGGTGAAGTTTTCGAGTGTGCCAGTGACGACGATAGTCTTGCCGACAAGAGCAGTGCCCTTCTCCTTAACTTCGCCTTGCGGATCAACGCCAGCAGCGAGCAGTTGGTCGATGACGCTTTTATTGTCATCGCTGTCGAAGTATTCGCGGATGCTCTTTGCCATTACCGGGCCGATCTGGTCGATGGCTTCTAATTGCTCAAGGGCAGCGTCCATCAATGCTGGTAGTGAGCCGAAGACATCTGCGAGTATCTCAGCGGATTGGCCGCCAACGTTGTTAATTCCCAGTGCTGCGATGAATCTCCAGAGGGGGCGGTTTTTGCTTGCTTCAATGCCTTCGAGAAGATTTTCGGCCGATCTGGTGCCCATACGGTCCAGCGAGGAAACTGTGAACAGGTCGAGCTTGTAGATGTCGGCAAAGTTCTTTACGATGTCCTTTTCGACAAGTTGTTCGAGGACCGCTGGACCGAGGTTTTCGATGTCCATCTGGTTGCGGCCAACAAAGTATTTGAGCTTTTCGATAAATTTTGCTTTGCAGTTAGGGTTTAGGCAGCGTACGCAAATGCCTTCTTCGTCTTTTTTGACATGGCCGCCGCATGCGGGACATTGGGTCGGGATTTCAAAGGGTGCTGCGAAGATGTCTTTTTGCTTGACCTTAACTACTTGCGGGATGATCTCGCCTGCTTTTTCTATAATGACGGTCGCGCCAACATGTATTTCGAGCCTTTCGATCTCGTCAAAATTGTGCAGGCTGGCGCGTTTTACGATCGTGCCGGAAAGCTTAACCGGTTTCAGGTTGGCTACCGGTGTCAATTTTCCTGTTTTGCCGACCTGGACATCGATGGATTCTACTGTTGTCTCAGCTTGTTCGGCTGGGAACTTATACGAGATGCACCAGCGGGGAGCACGGCCTGTCGAGCCAAGCAGTGACTGCTGGTGGTGTGAGTCGACCTTGATGACCATACCATCGATCTGGTAGTCAAGGGCAGTCTTTTTGTCGGCCCAGTCCATGCAGATATCTATTACCTGTTCGATCGTTTCTGCGGTTGCGGTGTTGGGGTTTACAGGCAGTGATAGATGTTTGAGAGTTTGCAGCGTCTCGTAATGCGTTTCAGCTAAAGGCTGTGAAGTCTGGCCGACAGAATACGCGAAAAATGCAAGGTTGCGTTGTGCGGTAATTTTGGAGTCGAGCAGCTTTAGGGAACCGGCAGCAGCGTTTCGCGGATTGGCAAATAGGGCGTCGCCTGATTCTTCACGTTGAGCGTTAAGCCGGGCAAACGATTGTTTGGGCATGTAGACTTCGCCGCGTACCTCAAGCACCTGTGGAATTTTCGTGCCGGTAAGGGCAAGCGGAATGGCTTTTACGGTGCGGATGTTGGTTGTAACGTCATCGCCGGTGGTGCCGTCCCCGCGGGTTGCGGCCTGGATCAGTTTGCCGTCCTGGTAGCGAAGGCTTATTGCAAGGCCATCGATCTTTAACTCAACCACATAGGAATATTCGCGGCCCTGAAGAGCTTTTGCGACACGTTCATCGAACGAACGCAGTTCGGCGGCGTTATAGGTATTGTCAATGCTCAGCATGGGCAGCGCATGAGTTACATTGGTAAAGCCTTCAATGGGTGCTCCGGCGACCCGCTGAGTGGGCGAATCATCCGTAACGAGTTCGGGGTGGTCGGCTTCGAGCTGTTTGAGCTTTGCGAATAGCGCATCGTAATCCTGGTCGCTTATCACCGGCGCGGCTTCTACATAGTAAAGCCGGTCATGTTTGCGAATCTCGCTACGCAGAGCCTCGATCTGTTGTTTTATATCTTCTGCCATAACGAAAAATATACGCTCTTGCAGGCCGATTTGCAAGAATGATCTGAAATCATTGGATGGGCAATAAGCCGAATTTAACATTGCAAGGGCCGCGGCTTGTGGTTATTATGCCGCTAATTAACTTTGATGTCGTTTTTTTCAAGGAGTGCTGAATTATGAGGACTATTGTTATATTGGCGATAATTAGTGTTTGTCTGGCTGGGTGCGGTCAGGTGGCGGTTGATCAACAAGGTGATGAGGCGGTGGTTGTTTCGCCTTTGGCTCCTGTTATCAGTGCCCCATCTGTTGTGGGTGTGTATCCGGGTACTCCTTTTTTGCATACGGTTGGGACGACCGGTGCGGGTTCTGTCAGTTTTTCGGCTGTGAATCTGCCTGACGGGCTTGTGATCGACAGCGAATCGGGGATGATCACGGGGGTGATTGACGAAGCGGGCGAATATACTGCAACGGTAACGGCAACAAGTTTCTACGGGTCCACCAGCAGCGATCTTACGATTGTGGTTGGCGATACTCTCGCACTGACACCGCCGATGGGGTGGATGACGTGGAACATGTTCGCAGGCAATATCAGCGAACAGCTTATCATGGAGATCGCTGACGCGATGGTCGCCACTGGGATGCGGGACGCTGGTTACAGCTATATCGTGATCGATGACCTGTGGCAGGGTAAACGAAACGCCAACGGGTATATCGGGCCGGATCCTAAAAAATTCCCGAACGGTATCAAGGTGCTTGCTGACTATGTACACAGCAAAGGACTGAAACTGGGGATATATTCTGATGCAGCGCCCAGGACATGCGCCGGTGCCCTCGGCTCGCTTGGTTATGAGGATAAGGACGCTGATACCTATGCCGACTGGGGGGTCGATTATCTAAAATACGATTACTGCGGTGCGCCTGGCGATCAGGAAACCGCGATCAAACGTTATACCGTTATGGCTGACGCGTTGAAGGCAACTGACCGGTCGATCATGTTCGCAGCTTGTGAGTGGGGACCGAGAAAGCCGTGGCTGTGGGCGGCTGATGCAGGAGCGAATGTCTGGCGGACAACGTGGGATATTCGGGATACATGGGACCATGGGCAATTCGACTCAGGACACAACGGGATCATCAATTGCCTTGACCGGCATATCGGGCTAGAGCAATATGTCGGGCCGGGCAGGTGGAACGATCCGGATATGATAATCGCCGGTCTTAACGGTAAAGGCGGACCGTCAAATGCCAACGGAGCAAAGGGATGCACCGACATCGAGTACCGCTCGCAGATGAGCCTTTGGGCGCTTTTGGCAGCACCATTGATAACCTCATTCGATGTGAGAAATGCTGACGAAGCAACTCTGGAGATACTGCTCAATACCGAGGTGATCGAGATCGATCAGGATCCACTTGGTATCGCTGCCAGCAGAATCGTAAAAGACGGCGAACTTGAAACATGGGCAAGACCGCTTGCTGACGGCTCAAAAGCTGTCGGACTTCTCAACAGAGATGATAAACCAAGGCAGATGACGGTCACATGGAATCAACTGAACATCGAAGGCAATCATACGGTTCGCAATGTCTGGACGCAGAAAAGCGAGGGTGTATTTGAAACAGGGTTCACAACCCAGGTACCCAGCCACGGTGTAGTTCTGGTGAAGATAAGCGAAAAGTAACCACCTGTTATTTACCGGGTACATGGCGATCAGGTAATTGCGGAATACGACGATAGCGGCACTGAAGGTGTATTTGTGCAGGTTCGCAAGTCCTTTATTGAGATTATTTTAGCTTTTCTAAAGAGCATTTCTGGAACCTTCCTATGAAGCCAGATTTGACCTTGATGAAGGTGGCATGAAAAATATAAAAGAGTTGAATTAATTTCTGTAATCGTGTATAATATGCCCTGATTTACTTGTCTAATTTGAAAGGCAATGGGAAATATACAAAGCCGGTTTCTAGTAGTTTTATGAAATAATTGTATTTGAATATTTTACATAACGCTGTTTTCTAAAGGTTTCTGCAAAATGCCTGAGATTTTTCCCATTTGATTTGTATCAGTGTCTGGCAGCGGTCGCAGAGATGGATTTTGAAATGAAAAAAGCGGTTTTGATGTGATTTCAGGCTTTCGAGCCTGTTTAAGGGCAGAGCGTCTCTGACGGCTTTGTCATAGCTCTTTAAAAAG
>DAOWHR010000195.1 GCA_030641315.1 Anaerohalosphaeraceae bacterium
TCGTCATGTCACCCTTGTTCGCGTGCCAGTCATTAATGGTTCGCATCCCGCGCTGGTGCTGACGCAGATCGAAGTCGGTACGGTTAGCCACACCTTCAAGCTCCTGCCAGTCGCCCGAACCGAACGGGAACAGGTATTCGACATCGACGCACGCCTTTGCGTAGTGAGCCAGTTCGTCGGGGTCATGGTCACGGAACCTGAGGTTATCAGCCTTAATGCCGTGATCGATATACCACTGGAACCGCTGCTGCTTCCAATGCTCGTACCATTCTTCATCCGTGCCCGGCTCACAGAAGAACTCAAGTTCTGCCTGCTCGAATTCACGGGTGCGGAAGATAAACGCCTTCGTTGTTACTTCGTTACGGAACGACTTGCCTACCTGGGCGATACCGAACGGGATCTTAACACGCGTGCTGTCCATCACATTACGGAAATTCGCGAATATGCCCTGCGCCGTCTCGGGACGCAAAAACAACGTCATCGTATCGTCAGCGTTGGCGCCCATCTCGGTTTCAAACATAAGCTTAAACGCCATAGGCTCTCCGAACTGACCAACTTTACCGCAAGACGGACATACTTTGTTGCCAAGGTTATCAGCATCTTCCATCGAGGTCTCAACAGGGACATGTTCGGTATGCTCATCGGCATGATCTTCCAGATGGTCAACTCGCGTACGAGTATTACATTTCTTACAAACCGTCACAAGATCGGCAAATTTATCTGCATGACCCGATGATTTCCATACAAGCGGGTGCATCAGGATAGAACTGTCCAGCCCGACAACATCGTCACGCATACGCACGACCGACTTCCACCACGCCTCACGCACATTTCGCTTTAGCTCAACGCCCAGCGGACCGTAATCGTAACAGCTCGCAAGACCGCCGTAGATCTCGCTCGACTGAAAAATAAAACCACGCCGTTTGCACAGCGACACAATATCATCAAGTTTTGTAAGCTTTGCCATGAACTTTCCCTATTCCTGTTTACAACGAACATTTTCAATTAAGCCAAGTATTATACACCATACCGCTGCCGCACACAAGAGGTCGATAAAAAAGGAAAAGCAGACTGGGGAAATATTATTTTACCCAGAGAACTAACCAAGTAACTACGCCTACACCTATCCAATTGGCGTAATTCGATTCTTGACAAATGTCAAAGATAAATTATACTTATCGCGGGCAGAGATGCTCGCTGAAGACCTGATCAAATAAATCAATAACTCAGACTATGCACGAAAAAGTCCACTAAAGGGTGGTATTATGACATATTGGAGTCGGACAACTTTAAATATCTCCCTATTTCTGCTTGTACTAATTGCCGGATATGGACTGGCTGACTGCCCGCCTGCCGACAGGAACGGGGACTGTTTCGTAGATTTTGAGGATCTGGCAATTTTGGCCAGCCAGTGGCTTTCCCCATCAGCAGACGGCAACGGCGACTACCTCGTAAACCTTGAAGATCTGGCGATTTTGGCCAATCAATGGTTTACCGGAACCCCGGTGATCTCAGACGATTACCATGACATGCTCACGCCGGGATATTACTCGGTTGAAGGCAGCCCCTCTTCGGGTGAAGTGAACACTTTCCTGTATTATGCCCGAAAAGAAAGATTTCATCATCCGCTAGAGAACGATTCCGGACAGATACCTCAATTTTATGTCTCAGCCTATGGGGTATTCGGTGCCGGCAAAGGACCTACCGGAACATCGCAGCACCATCCCGCAGTGGATATTTATATCGCACAAAGCGAGAACAACACAATGATCTATGCTGCACACAACGGATACACAGCTACCTACAGGGACGCATTGAAGTACCGGCACTATCTGTCTATCACAAAGGACATAGAAGATCATAACGGACAAATTATTGGCAGGATGGTCACTCTTTATGCTCACATAGACCTGGACCTGGACGAGCAGGACAACATTCATCTGGACGGACAATACGTAAACAAAGGCGACCTCGTTTCAAAAAACCTCTATTCCGGCACGATGGGAGGACCGCATCTTCATTTCGAAATAAGATATTACAGGCCCGGGGAACTTGGGACCGAATCTTTTTATGGATTTGTCGGCCCGCTCGGCAGCACCATACTGACCGAACCATCTGCAGGCGACTGGTCCTACGGATATTGGGATCCGTATACTGGATATGGATTTGCCGAACCCAAAAACCACGGAATCTTTCTTTACTGATACTTCATATTATCACCCTTGCATGGAACAGTCTTAATAGGCTGATATTAATCAAACATGAATGACATGACAAACAATACCAACCACCGCGGAATATCTTCCGTCATTTATGCTGTAACCATCTTTGTAGGAGCTTTCCTGCTCTTTCAGGTTCAGCCGCTCATGGGCAGATTCATCCTGCCGTGGTTTGGCGGCAGCGGCGAAGTATGGACAACCTGCATGTTGTTCTTCCAGCTTTTTCTGCTGGCTGGATACGCCTATGCACATTTCAGCATAACCTGCCTGTCCCGCCGCAGCCAGGCAATCCTCCACATCATCCTGATGGTCGCCGCCCTTATCGCCCTGCCGGTTGTCCCTACCCAAAACCTCAAACCAACCGCCGACTCGATCGCCATCCTGCAGGTTATGGCCATCCTGACCCTTTGCGTAGGCCTGCCATATTTCGTACTGTCGGCAACCGGCCCGCTGCTCCAGGGATGGTTCACACGGACCCATCCAAACACCTCACCGTGGAGGCTCTATTCACTTTCAAACGCAGGCTCGCTGATCGCCCTGATAACATTTCCCTTCGTCGCAGAACCGCTCTTAACCAGACAGGCCATCGCCAACATCTGGAGCCTGACACTTGCCGTATTCGTCCTTTTCTGCTCAGCATGCGCACTAATGCTGTGGCGCACCCCAAAACCCGAAACAGATAAAGCAGTGCCCACCACCGATACGGCCGACACAGGTACACCCTTTGCGACAAAGCTGCTGTGGTTCGCTCTGCCCGCCGCGGCATCGGTCGAACTGCTCGCCGTTACCAACAAAATTTGCCAGGACATCGCCGTATTCCCGTTCCTGTGGATACTGCCTCTGTGTCTGTACCTGCTTACATTTATAATCTGCTTCGATCACGCACGCTGGTACTTCCGACCGCTATGGCTGATCCTTTTCATGGCAGGCATCATCGGTGTCATCTGCGCAAGGCAATACGAAGCGGACCTCAACGCCGTTCAGCTCATCGCCCTCTACTCAGCAATGCTGTTCTGCTCGTGCATGGTCTGCCACGGCGAA
>DAOWHR010000238.1 GCA_030641315.1 Anaerohalosphaeraceae bacterium
GCAATGCACCTGAAATAGATACATTGATGTCGAATGCAGTCATAAGAGCGCCGCTTAGAAAAAAAATTGAACATTGCATAAAAGAGGTTTTACCTGATTGCAAATTTGTTAAGAATGACGGTAAAGATATTTGTGGAATGGTAGACCTCACAAATGGTATAGCAAAAAAATTCCCTCAAATCTTATCGTTAAATGACCTAGAAACTCTGTTAAGCGATTGCGTCAATAATGACCTATTGAGCAGAAGTAGTTCTGCTATTGAGGAAGCCAAAGAAATAAGTAAAGTTTTTGTGCCTACTGAATCTTATGCAAAAGCTTTCAACATCCTGAATAAGCATCATTATGTTGTTCTTGAAGGCCCACCTGAAGTTGTCAAAACTGCAATAGGCAGAATGATTGCATTATCATTTATTCCTGAAAGATGGGAAGCTATTGAATGCCGTGTGCCAGGCGATTTTTTAAGGAAGTACGATAAGCAATGCAAACAAATTTTCGTAGCAGATGATTCGTTTGGCAGGACAGAATATAAACCCGACAGAGTTAGTCTGTGGCAAGATGATTTGCCATCGATTCTTAGGAAAATTGACAAACAGCATTTATTAATATTAACCAGTCGGAAGCATTTGCTGGAGATGGCAAAAAATAAACTTGACATACCAGGCGTAAATCGTGATTTTCCCTTGCCAGCCGAGGTGCTTGTGGATGTTTCCAGTATGACAACATTAAATAAAACTTTAATGCTTTATAGGCATATGAAAAATGCCGGGTTAGATGGAACGCAAAAGAAATCTGTTTGTAAACTGGCTGGATTTACTATTAAGCATAAAGGTTTTACTCCTGAACGAATTAGAGAGTTGACTCAAAAAGTACAAGCTTCAGGCATAACTCCTAAACTTGTAAATGAAATGTTGCAAAATCCAACTGGGAGGATGAGCAAGACATATAGAGAGTTGCCAGTTGCTCATAAGTGGTTTATGATTTCAGTTTTGCTAAGTTCACAAGCATATCTTTCAACCTCTGACAATGTTAGAAGCCTATATGAAGAACTTTGTCCATCTGAAGCGATGATAAATCTTTCTATTATTAAGACTCAACTTTCTGAAGCTTTTATAAAATTTTCTCAACTGTATTCAATCTACGGGCCGATTGAAGAATATAATATTGATTGGATACATCCAAGTTGCGGTGATATGGTATCAAAGGAACTTTCAGGGAATCCCAAAGATAGAATTCATTTCCTAAAACACTGTAACGTATTAGGCCTTAAGCACGCTGTTTCAGTCGGTGGTGGCTCAAAAGGCTCTGAGGTTCTTCCAATTTTAAAAAGTCGAGAGGATTGGAAGATATTTAAGAAAAGATGTACTGAGAACTTAGACATAACATTAGCAAGCAATATGTTTGATTCAATACAACAATTGGCCAAAGATGATAAATATAGCAAAAAACAACAATTACTCGAAGATGTCTTAAAAGAAGTCATTATTAAAGCTGTTGATGATTTTAATAACAAAGGTTGGACAAGTCGATGGTTAATTGCTGTGTTTAAAATTAACAAACAATTAAAACTTGCATTGGGCAATATACAGTATGAAGACGAATGGTTTGAAGGTGCTGATTCAGTCATGACATCATTAGGAGATGAGTGTACTGAATGGAATGACGATTCGGACATTGATGATTTCATTAAATTGACTAAGGCTATAACCGTTCATACCCCTGCCTTTTTTGATAAAAAAGAAGTTGAGTGGAAATTAGAAAATGTGTTAGATACTTTCCAGCAAAGAGGCGAAGAAGAATCTGCGGAATCTATTGATTACATACCGCCAGATGAAGCCGAGGAACTATGTGATAGTTATGATGAGTTAAGAGATTTGTTCGAAGATATATCTGATTTTACATTAAATGAAAAACTGAGGGGAAAATTAATCAAAATTAGCAAGGATTTTGATTTTTTAATGGAAGAAGTTACTGAATATCTTCCAAGTGAACCTGATTATCACAATGAAGATGATTTGTTAGACAGTCATTCAGAGGAATGTGGTATTAATCAAATATTTGAGGATTTATGAGATATGAATGCTTGTTTTGGTTTAAGCATATCATTTAATGGATAAGGTGGTTGACAAATGTTATCGGAACAAGGCGTTTTGGGAGTGATATTGTACTGGGTTTGAGGTGAATTAGATAGCATGTAGGCCATCTAATTTCTTCCCTTTAATTCCTTCTCTTGTAATATGGATCGGATGACATTTTCTTCATTTCGTGTTATTGGCAGGACACCTCAATTTCAGAAAGCAACTTTCTGGCGGTAGTGATCCCATCCAGGTTGTCAATTATTTGTTTAACGTTTTGTAATTGGTCCGTTCTTCCTATCAATTCAGGAATACTTTTTTGGCCTGGCAGTGAGGTGATCCTGCCCTTGTAGATAATGGAAGGTTGTCCATTGCCATTGAGGTCCCTTCTTCCGTCTTTTTGCTTAACAGGGAAAGCATCATTATAGTCACCGGATGTATTAATTTCGATATAGTAGTACCAAACACTGTTGGCGGTGACCTTTGTTTCAATAATAAAATCGTCTTTCGGGGTTGCTCCGGTTACCGCATCGATAGTGGGATTTTCCGGGGTGGGATCACCTTTGCACTGAGTTTCCAGGTTCCAACGACTTACCCAATACGGCAAAGATATGGGGCGAACAATATTATTTCCCCAGTTACCTCTGCCGGTACACTGAGTAACCCAGACGGTTCTAATGGTTTTGTGCAATGGATCCTCCAGCCAGACGGCGAACTGAGGAGGTTTTTTATAGTGTGACTTTGTGTATACCTCAGGATCGAGTTTCAGAGAGAATGTTAACGCTGCCTTGTTTGGAGAGTTTGCTGGTTCATTGCCGGGAGTTGAATTGCGGCAGCCGATAATAACAACTAAGATACCAGCAGCAAACAAGCTCAAGAACAGAATATGTGCCAATTTATTTTTCATAGAGGTTTGGTCCTTTTGCGTCATTTTACCATTAACCGCTATTGTTTCAAGAATTGTTTTTTGCTTTAGGTTTTGCTCGGTGATCAGGGTCTTCATCCGGGGCAGCAGTTTCTAACGGCCGATGCGGTCCATTTAAAGAATACGGGGGAAATTGCCGATGTTATACCCTTAAGGGTAGTAAAATTCCGCGAGTAAAATCGCAACTTACGGTCGCAACTTAAGTTGATCGCGCAGAGACGGGAAATTTCAATCGTGATCAGTCTGCTGTGTTATTATTAATGTCACAACCGGCATAATTTTGGCTGTTGTTGACTTTTGGCTGTCTTTTTTGTAAAGTATCCCCATGAGAAGAAATATTGTACATTACGGCTGGGAACAGCTTACTTATGAGATCCGTGAGATCGTGGCTATCGCAGAGAAACTGCAGGGGCTTGGCGTTGAGATTACGTGGGAAAACATCGGCGATCCTATCGCAAAGGGCGAAAAAGTGCCCGACTGGATCAAGGAGATCATTGTAGAGCTTGTCTCCGACGATAAGACATACGGGTATGTCTCGACACAGGGTGTGCTGGAATCGCGAAGCTTTCTGGCTGACCATGTAAACATCCGGGGGGGATGTCAGATAACACCTAACGACATTATATTTTTCAACGGGCTGGGTGACGCGGTCGCGAAGATATTCGGCTTTTTGAAGCGTGAGGCGCGTATTATCGGGCCGTCGCCTGCGTATTCGACGCATTCTTCGGCAGAAGCGGCGCACTCTGGTTATGAGCATCTGACGTACGAACTGGATCCGTACAGGGACTGGCTACCGGACCTTAGGGACCTTGAGAACAAGATAAAATACAACGACTCTATCGCTGGTATGCTGCTGATCAACCCGGACAACCCAACGGGGACGGTGTATCCGCGGCAACTGGTGAAGGATATGGTTGACATCGCCAGGCGTTACGGCGTGTTCGTTATCTGCGATGAGATATATGCGCACATCGTTTACAACGGTGCCGAGACGGTACATCTTAGCGAGGTTATCGGTGATGTGCCGGGGATGGCGCTTCGTGGGATCAGCAAGGAATATCCATGGCCCGGTTCGAGGTGCGGGTGGCTTGAGGTGTTCAACCAGGACAAGCATCCCGATTTCGCAAAATATATCAAGAGCCTGATCAATGCCAAGATGCTTGAGGTATGCTCGACGTCGCTGCCTCAGTATTCGATACCGAAGGTTATGGGCGATCCGCGATACCTGACGCATCTGGAAGAACGCAAAGCCATGTTCCAGGGGCGGGCCAACGAAGCTTATGGAGCGTTTGCTCAGATTGACGGTATCACTGTCAGCCGTCCGCAGGGTGCGTTTTATATGTCTGTTCTGTTCAATGATGGTGTGCTGAACGATAAGCAGTCGCTGCCGATCGAAGACGAGAACGTTCGCGGGTATATCGAGGGGCTTGTCGGTGATGTGGAAGTTGACAAGCGTTTTGTATACTACCTGCTGGGGGCGATGGGGATATGCGTGGTGCCGATGACGGGTTTTTGCTGCCAGCGTAAAGGATTCAGGGTAACGCTGCTGGAATCAGACGATGAAAAACGAGCGAATACGTGGCAGACAATAACAAACGCGATCAAAACATATCTTGCATCGGCATAAGATAGCCGCCTGCATTGTCATGTAATGATAATTCCACTTAATTCAGGCCGATGCTTTTGCAGTAAATCCAACCTGCCGAATCAATCGGCAGGTTAAATAAGAATCCAGATCGGCTTTAACTCACTAAAATTATCATAGCACATTGAAGTCGATAAAATCGTTTTATGTGGCTTTGGTCCGGTTTAGGTCGTTTTTGAATTTTTGTGCGGTTTGCTGCCAGAGGTTTGCGAGTTGGTTTACTTTTTCGGGTTGCTTTTGGGCGAGGTTGTTTGTTTCTGAGCGGTCGGTTTTCATGTCGTAGAGTTCCCAGGCCGGCTCGTTGGTGTTGGCGGTTTTTCTTGCAGTTAGCTTCCAATCGCCCTTTCGGATGGCGCGGTGGCCTGCGTGGGACCACCATAGGAAATCGTGTATCTGGGTTTGGTCGGTTTTGAAGATTTTTTTTAGGCTTTTGCCCGGTCGTTGGGGGGCGGTATCGGCTAACGCGGGAGGGGCTGCGCCGGTTACATCGAGTACGGTTGGGACGAAGTCGATAAAGTGCGAGGGGACGTGTCTGAGGGAGCCTTTGTCGGTGATGCCTTTTGGCCAATGGGCGATGAGTGGGGATGAGATACCGCCTTCGTGGTTCCAGTGCTTGTGCAGTCTGAAGGGAGTGTTTGCGGCAGTTGCCCATGCGGGGCCGAGACAGAGGAATGTTTTGGCGGAACCCATTGGAGCGTTTTTGTCGTGGCCATCGCCGCGGATCATCTGTTCTGCGCTTGCACCGTTGTCGCTTGCGATGAGGATGAGTGTGTTATCGAACGCGTCGATCTTTTTTAGGTGGTCGATAATTCTGCCTATCTCGGCGTCCATTCTTGTAATCATTGCGGCGTGGATCGCCATTTTGTCGGTCTGGAACTTTTTCTGCCGGTCGGTGAGTGTTTTCCAGGGAATCGCTCGGCCTACTTCGCCGGGGCCGATGCGTTCGGTGAGCTTGTCCGGTTTTAAGTTCCAGTTGGGGAAGATGTCGGGGTGCGGTTCGGACAGGGAGCAGTTTACGAGACCAATATTTTTCATTCGCCTGAAGCGGCGCTGCCTTATTACGTCCCAACCGTCCTTGTAGGCATCGCGGTATGCATCGATGTCCTTTTGCAGGGCGTGCAGCGGGAAGTGGGGTGAGTAGAAAGCGATGTACTGGAAGAAAGGTTTGTCGGGGTGGTCGAAGTTGTGAAGTTTCTGGCAGGCGATGGCGTGGTCGGCGATGGCGACGGTGGAGTAGTATTGCTGGGTTGGGCTGCTGATCGGTGAAGTGATGTGGCCTTCCTGCCATGGTTTTGAGTCGAAGAAACGGTCCCAGTCGCAGCCTGTTTTCTCGCCGCCCCATGACCGGTCGAATCCGCCATCGGCAGGAGTTCCGTCGATGTGCCATTTGCCGCTGTGGTAGGATCTGTAGCCGGAGGATTTGAGCATTTGGGGGAGCAGCGGCGCCCATTCGGGACGTGAACCACGCTTGATGCCGGGGAGGGTGTCGCGTCGAATGTGCTGGGCGTAATGGCCGGTGAGTATGCATGCTCTTGAGGGCCAGCAGCGGCCTGTGGAGTAGTGCTGTGTGAATCTGAGGCCGTTGTCAGCCAGTTCGGAGAGATTTGGCGAGACGACCTCGCCGCCGTAGCACTGGAGATCGGAGTAGCCCATGTCATCGGCCATTATGAGGATGATGTTGGGACGTTTTGTATTTGATCTTGGCTGCGCGGCGGTAAGATTTGGAGAAAACGCCATTGATGCCGCGGCCAGGCTGGCGGCTTTTAGAAAATGTCGTCTGTTTATCATAGCTCGATCCCTTTTGATATTCATTGACAAACTGGTTTCGCTAATAGAATACAGACATGGGCGGGATAAATCAACTCAAATTGAGGATTCAGTGTTTGGCCAAGGCTGATGCGATATAGCTCAACCACGGATTTACGGAAGAAAAAATTGAAGGAATCGCCTATGGCGATATTGAAGGTTTAACTACGGCCACAGATTTCACAGATTTTGCACAGATTAACACAGATTTTTAATAAAAAGGTTGTCCGCAGATTACGCAGATTGACGCAGATTAAAAACAAAAACTATAAAAGATTTATCCGCGGATTTCACGGATTTCACGGATTAAAAGATAAAAAAAGAACCACCTGCCGCGACCTGCTGCAACAAGCACAGCATGGCAAGCGGGCGCTGCACGGCGGGCAGAGGACACCGAGAACTCAGAGTAAAACAACAGATTATTTAGACCACGGAATGCACTGAAATACACTGAAAAAGCAACATGGAAATGGAAAATCTGATGGGACAGTAAGGAGTTGGCGGTGTCGAAAGATTCAGGTAACTTAATTTGTTTAAGTACTCTAAAGTTACCTTTTAGCCAACTGTTAAGAATAAGGATACCGCCTACGGCGGAGGCCATCTTACGCTGGATTCCAGCCTTCGCTGGAATGACAAGTCTTATTTGACTCTTTGCTAAAATTGACTATCTCTTCCTGCGAATGAGAAAACCTCCCAAGCCGATAAGCAACAATGTCGCCGGTTCGGGAACGACAACGGCATTAATCGTGTCGAGTGTTCCTGTTATATTTATGAAATTTCCAGCTACCGTAAATTCGTTACGATAATAATAGTAAGATATATCATCCGGAAAAGATGTTGGGAACGAGTCATCCAACCTGCCGATCGAAGCATTGCACAAATCCAGTAATTTAAACTGTCCACCCCATGTTTCGTATACCGAATTCACATAAATATCCATATTCGCCGGGCAATCAGCTCGATATGTTTCATCTCCTACCCATGTCCGAAAAGTCGGCAGGCCGCTGGTATGAGTGCCCGTTGTAAAGGTGTAAGCTCCGACCTGCATAAAAATTTCTTCCAGTACATACTCCCCAGTGTATCCCGCAGGATCAATATCCGGGTTGCCAGTATCGTAGATGCAATAGCCTGTCATGGTGTCTCCGATGTTTACTAACGGGTACTGGCCAGCAGTGTCATCATAATAACCGTACGGTATCTCAGTGACATGGCCTGTAACCTCCACGCGTATCAGGTCCGCCCCTGCATGTGAAGCAATGAAAACTGCCAGCCCCAACAGAACACTTATCTTTTTCATCATAATGCATCCCCTTAAAATATGTATGGTTGAACTCCCATAAAGTTGATAAATTTTCATGAGGTCGTTTAGTTTACATATACATAACGATCAGGTATTCACATTTAGTATATGAAAAATTTAAATTTTTCTAACTATGTTTATGAAACAAACTTTTCATCACTGCTGAGCGGAGGTTTCGAGCCAGTGGATGGCCATGATAGAGAGGTCGAGCAGGTTTACGCTGCAGTCGCCGTTTATGTCGCCTGCGATGATGCTGACGCAGGGTTCCGCTCCAAAGTATGACTTGCTTGCCTGCGGGGTTCCGCCGTAGGCGCCCATATTGAGGATGCCGCCGTTGGGGAATGGTTCTGTGCCTATTGGCGACATCATGTTGGCCGCGTCGATGCAGGGGCTGGTTACGTTGTCAACGGCCCAGCTTTGCGAGTCCGCGTTCCAACTGCCAGCCTGGGATTTGAGGTGATAGTCGCCCATTACAAATACATCGTCGCTCAAATCGCCTGCGGTACCATTATCATCCCAGTGGCCTGCCGCAGCAAACAACGGATCGACGTCGATATTGCCAACACCCGGCCAACCGCCCTCGACATTACTATAGGTGACAATTGCGGGATAATTAGTGTTACCCAAATAGTAAGAAATCTGGTCGGGATAATTATTTCTTATTATTGAATCCTCTATCGTGGAATATAAAGATGTTGAAAAAAAACCATAACCGCCCCCTGATCTTACACCTCCAGCCCGAACTGCCGCTCTATTGTCAATAATCGTACAGTTAATAATATTTGTGGCGTAGGCCAGACCACCACCGTCTTTAGCTTTATTTCCCGCGAAAATACTGTTTTTGACAGTAATTACATCAGCAGCACCACCACCGTTTCGACGGCAGGAGTTTCCGATAAAGACGCAGCCTTCGATAAGTTTAGCACCATTTACCGCACCACCATCACCATAATGGCTGTCAAAGTGTGAATTGCCTATGAATGTACAGTTAATAAACTCATCCGCACTAATTCCATAGCCAGTATTGCCAGTAAAAGTCGAACCAATCACTTTGTTACCTGCACTGCCAATTTTGTAATTATCTGTGAAGATACAATTTACTGTTTCAAAATAATTGTCATTGACAGGATTATAAAAATTCATACAGTATTTTTTTTGACCTGTAAATTCACTCTCACTGACTAGTAAAGCATCTACTGATTCGGCATCAATAGCCACTTTATTTCTATCAAATATACAATCTTCAACTCTGACTTTCTCGCAATAAGCAATCCTTACTGCTGATGGATGACTATCACTTCCAGGATTATCAGTAAACTGACAACCTTTTAAAAGTATTTCAGAAGGTTCTATCGAACCATAAGAGTAAAATGCGCCGCCATTATCTGACGAATTGTTTTTGAATGTGCTATCTGTTATTATCTGATTGCCGCAACCGATACTGTAAATTGCTCCTCCACAGTCGTCTGATGTGTTACCTTCAAAAACACAGCCCGTAATCGTCAAACAGCTATCTCCACTGTTATCCGGCCAACCCTCATTATATATCGCACCGCCGATACTCGCGGAATTAAGATGTACAGTGCAGTTCATTATTTTTCCATTGTACCTAGCAAATGCTCCCCCTGCATGTCTGGTAGAATTGCCAGAAATGATAGAGTTTGAAATTGTCCCAGAGCAACTATGCAATGCACCCCCTTCCTGAATGGCCTTATTTCCAGTTATTGTACATTTTGAAATCGTCCCCTTATAATAAGAAAACGCGGCGCCATCAACGTCAGAAGAATTATTTGAGATTATGCAGTTTTCAATTAGACCGCTACACCCATATATACCTCCTCCATTGCTCGGATAACTCTCACAAGCAGAATTTTCGGTAATAACACATTCTCTTATAATTGGTAAACTATCCTCACCAAAGATAGCGCCGCCATATCTGGCACGGCAATTGGATATGACACATTTCTCGATCGTCGGTGATGCACCAGACAGAAAAATACCACCACCAGCCCTAGCTGAATAGTACCAACTATAACATAAGTGGCCATATCCATTAATGATTGTAACACCCTGGAGAATAGATGCACTGGTTTCTCCTGTTTGAAATATGAATCCGCGATGAGGTTCTTCTTTTGTTCCCTGGCAATCGATTACCACCATGTTTGGGTCTTCGGTATTGCCTGATACTGTTATTGCTTTGCCGTGGAAATCTATATCACGGTTGCCCTCGCCGGTGTACTGGCCGTCTGCTACCTGGATCAGATCGCCGGTTGCGGCGGCATTGATGGCGGCCTGGATTGTGAGGTAGTCACCGCTGCCGTCGGTTGCGACAGTTATGGTGCCTGCAATAGCAACAGATGAAAATAGAAAGACAAATCCGGCAATAATTGCACCACCGCTCAGGAGTTTACTCATTATGTTTCGCCTACAAATATGTTATAATTATGTGAAACAACTACAGGAAACAAAAAAGCATTTTTAACCACAGAATGATTGTATAATATTCCCAGCTCTAATTCAACTTTTTTCTCCAAAAAATGTGCACAACTACGGATAGTACATGGTTCGTATGATGAATAATACCAGAAACTGTTTATTATAGCCGGGTGATCCGGCTAACTTGTTACCATTGTTTTTGTCATTCAAGAAGCTGTTAGTTATTGTCACGGGATGGTTTGTGTGGTATAAGGCAAACAAAAAGATTGATCTGCGGATTTCGTAGATTGGCGCAGATTAATAACAAAAACTATAAAAGATTTTAACCACGAATGGACACTAATTTTCACTAATAAAAAGCAACTGCAAAAGATTTATCCGCGGATTACGCAGATTACGCGGATTAAAAGACAAGAAAAAGGCCACAGATTTCTCAGATTTCGCACAGATTAACACAGATGATTAAAAAACAAATCAAAGAAAATTGATTATATGAAGAGACTTTGATGAACACGGATTAATTCTTAAAGAAGGCATGAAACAAAAAGCTAAAAGGTTTTTTTCACCATAAGGTAATGAAGAAAATGAAGATAATAAAGGAATCGCCTTTGGCGATATTACAGGTGATTTAGCCACAGAGGGCACCGAGGACACAGAGAAAAACAAAAGAATATTTAACCACTGAAAAATAAAGAAACTACGGATTTCGCTGATTTACACGGATTAAAAGACAAAAAAAGAACCACGAATTAACACTAATAGACGTGAATTAACAACAAAAGATTGACCACGGAATGCACGGAGTTACACGGAAAAACTAGATTTGTCTATCATACTTGAAGGGAGATAATAATGAGGCAGGTTGTTCTAGAGGCTATCACTACGCATAAGGCGCTTGTTGAGGAGTTTGAAAAGTCAGGAGTTGATGATGTTGTGCTGGCGGCGGAGATGATCGTGAACTGCTATAAGCACGGTGGGTGCGTTTATATCTGCGGCAACGGCGGTTCTGCTGCTGACGCACAGCATATCGCAGGCGAGCTTGTCGGTCGGTTCAAGATCGAGCGAAAGGCTATGGCGGCAGTTGCGCTCAGTACGGACACTTCGGTGCTGACCTGCATTGGGAACGATTACGGGTTTGAGGATGTTTTCGCAAGGCAGGTCGAGGGGCTTGTCAGGGAAGGCGATGTTCTGTGGGCGTTCTCGACGAGCGGGACGAGCAAGAACGTTGTCAATGCTGTCAAGGCGGCTAAGGACGCAGGTGCTTTTGTGCTGGCGTTTACGGGTAAGAAGGATACGCTGCTGGAGGATATGGCTGATGTTTGTGTCGCGGTGGATGCGCCGGGTTCGGCGGCAGCGCAGGAGATCCATCAGATCGCTTATCACGCGATATGCGAACTTGTTGAAAAGCATTTCGGGCGTTGAGCCGTGGAATACTTTTTCAGCTGGAGCCTATAGGTTTATCTCTCGCTGCAACAAGTCAGGGCCGTATCAGTAATAATCAACATGCATCAAATATGTCAATGTTATGTCCCTGCGCTCGCGCTTCGGGCTACTGTTTGGCGGCACTACGGAATACCCTGATATTATTTCACGGTCAGAGTATCGCAACCGATCACATGTCGGTGTTTCTTCTGAGTGCGATGGCGGATGAGAGGGTTTTTGAGGTTGCGCCGGAGGTGACGGTTATGGTTATCTGGACGTTTTTTACTAAGTAGGGATTGTCGACAGTATAGGGTGAAGCGGATGAGGCCAGGCGGTCGAAGTTCACTGCGGAGACGTTACGACACATAACGTAATTGCCGTCGGTCAGGTCGTCATTTGTGATCAGGTACAGGATGTTTTCATCCGCGTCGAACGAGTATGTTATGCTGGAGCCGTCGGCAATTGTCATAGTGCAGACAGTGGAAGATTCATTCGCGTCGAAACCGGCGGGGTCAGCGGTTCTTAGCTGGGTTGTGAGCCGGATCAGTGTCTGGCGTGCGTTGTTTAACGATTTAAACAAATCTTCGTTGTCCCGGAAGTTGACGGATGAGGCATTGAAGGCGATCGCGACGGCGGCCATGAGCATTGCCATGAGAGTCATCGAGACGATCATCTCTACGATCGTGAAAGCTTTTTTTGTTGTGTATTTTTTAGAAGACATACGTCCCCCCTTTTGATCTTTAGAGTCCCGCTCTGATCCAGTTCTCCGAGGTGACCACGTTTCCGTTTAGAAGTATCTCCACAGTTACGCGGACGAAATCACTGCCGTGGTCGGCAATTATCGAACTGAAATCATTTGCATTAACATTTTGGACGATAATCCGCTGGGAATATGCAGACATATCCGTAATCGCGTTTCGATAGATATCCAGAGGCGGAGAGAATGTCTCGGCATCGAAGTCGTCGAGATCATCATAGTCTGCAACAGTACTTTCGCCGGATTCGACACCGAATACGTCGTCGTCAGTTTCGGGGTCGAGGACAGGTATTGTCAGTGTCATTTCGCGAACCTGTCCTATTAGAAATTCCGCATTGGACATTTTCAAGGCCTCTCCGTTTGTCTGGGAGAAAGCCCTGTTGCCGCCTATGAGGGCGACAATTGCCAGTGCAATTACTATTGTGGCTACTATGACTTCAATTATCGTGAAGGCATTTGCGCAATATCCGTTTGTTCGTCTGTTTGTGAGCTTATTATTAGCTAACATGGCTAACCCTCTTTTCATTTATCCATCACGTTACGGCGCTTGACATCTTGAAGATGGGGAGAATGATACTTGCGGCGATGAAACCGACGAGTACACCCATCACAACGATCATCAGAGGCTCGATCATGGAAGTTACTGCTTTTATGACGGTCTTTAGCTGTCTTGCGTAGAACATTGCGACATCGCTTAGTACGTCCCCGAGCGAACCTGAGTCCTCACCGGATCGTATCATCTGTACTACGCTGCTGGGCATTAGGTCGTACCCATCGAGGCTTTGTCCGATCTTTTTGCCCTGCCTTACTTCTTCGTGAACGTTTTGCCACATTTTTTCAAAATGATAGTTGCCCGATATCTGCGAAGTAATGGCAAGCGTGTCGAGGATTGGCACTCCTGCATTTGACAGTACGCCCATTGTATGGAGGCTTCTGGTTATGTAGAGACATCTGCAAAGCCCTCTGCAGAGAGGAATTTTGAGTTTTGCGGCATCCCACCATATATGTCCTGTTTTTGTTTTTGTGAACATAATGAATCCCCATATCGAAGCTGCGACAGCGGGGAAGAAAATGAACCAATAGCTTGTCATGAACGTACTGACGGCCATGATTCCCTTTGTTGTCGCGGGAAGCAAATGTTCCTTCCCTTCAAATACGACAAGGAACCTTGGCAGTACGAAGATCAGCAGGAAGGTTACGCTGGAAACTGCCATGGTGGCAATGATTATAGGGTACACCATCGCTCCTATAACCTGTGCTCTGGTTTCTGCTTCGTCATCGAGATAGCTGGCGAGTTTGTCGAGCATTGAGCTTAACGATCCTGATATTTCAGCGGCAGCAACCATATTGATGTATAGATTCGTGAATACCTTAGGATGTTCCGCAAGAGCCTGCGAGAAGCTTTGTCCTGCCTCTATCCGATCTTTCACATCGGTGAGGATCACTTTGAATTTTTTCTTCTCTACCTGGCTCGCGATGGACTCAAGCGCTTCCTGAAGGCTGATGCCCGCGCGTATCATAACCGATATCTGAGTAGTGAAATTCAGGATATCTTTCCGGTTTGGTCCTGTTTCGACACTGAAGCTGAGCACTTTTTGCAAAGCAGTTTTCTGCTGATCTTCATCATCGGGCGTTTGCATTGTCCCAGATTGCCGGCCCTGCATTGTCGCGGCAGCACCTTTTTTTGTTCTTTCAAATATTGACATAATAAACCTCAGTGTATTTATGAATTTCGTTTTGTCATTTACGCCATCGCAACAGCGGCAACATTTGCAAGTGTCTTTTCCATTTTGCCTGGGTTTGTCGCGCGGAGGATTGCTTCTTCTTTGTCTACGTAGCCTTTCAGACACATATCGGCGATGCTGTGGTCCATGCTCTGCATACCAAGTTTTCTTGACGTTTCGATGATGTTTGGTATTTCGTAGACACGGCCTTCACGGACGCAGTTTCTGACGGCTGAGGTGCAGAGCAGTATTTCGGTGCAGGGAACCATTCCGGGCTTGTCCACCCTCTTGAAGAGAGTCTGCGAGATAACGGCCTGAAGTGTGTTTGAGAGCATTGCTCGTATCTGGTTCTGCTGGCCGGCGGGATAGATGTCTATGATACGCTCAACGGTCTGAGACGCGTTTACGGTATGAAGTGTCGAGAAGACAAGGTGGCCGGTCTCAGCGGCAGTGATGGTGGAGCTTGTTGTTTCGAGGTCACGCATTTCACCACCCATTATGATGTCAGGGTCCTGACGCAGTACATGTTTGAGGCCTGAGTCAAAAGTCGTGCAGTCCGCTCCGACTTCTCGCTGTTCGATCATACAGTTGTTATTTTCCAGGGAATACTCGACGGGATCTTCAAGTGTGATGATCCTTTTTCTTCTTTTTTCGTTGATGACTCCGATCATCGACGCAAGTGTCGTACTTTTTCCAGAGCCTGTGTGGCCTGTTACGAGGACGAGTCCTCTGGGAAGATCGGTCAGTTCTGTTACGATGTCAGGCAGATGGAGGTCCCTTAGATTAGGAATAACGTTGGAGATGACCCTGAAAGATATGGCTACGGTGTCACGCTGATAATGTGCGTTGACCCGGAACCTGCTGCCGTCATCGATGTATGCTGAAAAATCAATGTCCCTGTTTGCCTGGAACTTTTCGTACTTTGCCTGTCCGATCATTTCGAGAACCATCTGTTCAGCTATTTCGTTTGTTATCTCAGGCAGATCCATGACCACAAGTTCGGTGTGTATACGCATCACAGGAGGCATGTCGGCGTTAATGTGAACGTCTGACGCCCCGCTTTCGATTGCTGCTGCCAGTATTTCTTTAATGTCAGTCATGTCTATTCCTTTTTCCAGACCTGTTCGATATCCCCTAAAGCACTATTCGTTTTGTTCGCCATTGCCATCATCACATTCTTCATTTGCCTCTGTGACCCTTAGCACTTCTTCTATTGTGGTGATTCCCTGCTTAACCTTTTCGATTCCATCATCAAACAGGCTTGGATATTCACTTTCAGCAAACGCCCTTCTCATACTGTCACCTGAAGAGTCTTTGTTAATCAATTCCCTGAACATATCGTCAATAATCAAAAGTTCAAAGATACCTGCCCTTCCCTGATAGCCGCTCGATCTGCATTGGTTACATCCCGCTCCATGAATCAATTGATGAGGGTCACCGCCTGCGGCATATATATGCCTGTGCAAATGTTCAGGAATCGAATAATCTTCCTGGCAATTAGGGCATATTCTTCTTACGAGTCTTTGTGCAAGAACCGCGTTTAAGGAAGACGCTATGAGGTAAGGCTCAATTCCGATATTGACCAGACGTGAGATGGTACTTGGCGCGTCATTCGTATGCAGCGTTGAGAGAACAAGGTGGCCTGTCAGAGCAGCTTGTACGGCAATTCTTGCAGTCTCTCCATCTCGTATTTCACCAACCATTATGATATCGGGGTCCTGCCTAAGCAATGATCTCAATGCCGAAGCGAAGGTCAATCCGACTTTTTCGTTTGCCTGTACCTGATTGCAAGTCTCCAGATCGTATTCTACGGGATCTTCGACGGTTGAGATATTCAAAGTTGTCGAATCCATCTGCCCAAGGGCCGAATACAGTGTCGTACTCTTACCCGAACCTGTTGGTCCTGTAACGAGCAGTACTCCGTGGGGCAGATCGACCTGGCTTCTGAAACTTTCCAACGTCTTTGGCTCCATTCCGCAGTTTTCAAGCCCCTTCATGATCGACTTGCTGTCTAGTATACGAATAACAACCTTTTCGCCGTGGCTTGTTGGCAGAGTTGAAATACGGAGGTCGATTCCTCTTCCACCCATTATAACAGCGATCTTACCATCCTGAGGTACTCTCCTTTCGGAGATATCGAGGTTGGCCATGATCTTTATCCTTGAGACGATCGCAGGGTGCATTTTGGAGGGTACTTTTCTCGATTCAAAGAGTACCCCATCAATTCGGTATCTAATCTTTGTATATTTTTCCTTGGGTTCAATATGAATGTCACTTGCCTTTTCCCTGACGGCTCCGGTGAGCAGTAGGTTTACGAGCTGTATTACGGGTGACTGTCCCGCACTTTTCTCGAGGTCCTCAGCATCTTCTCTTGCTTCCTGAACCACTTCAATGTCGGCAATTCCATTAATCAGTTCATCAACATCATAACCATAGGAACTGGCGTTAAGCTCATCACAAACTTCTTCGATGTTCTGCTTGGAGCTAACAACGATCTTAATTTTCATTCCTGTCTGTCATTTTACATCATCGATGGTGAAAACGTTGTTTGGGTCAGCCATTGCGATAACGAGAGTTTCATCATGTATCTCAATTGGCATAACCAGAGACTGTTTGATGTAATCAACGGCAAGTTTGTCGAAGGCCTGCTTGTCAACATCATCACTTTTGATCTGCCTGAACTGATGTCCGCACAATTCGGCCTTGGCGATGAGAACATCCTGCTGTTCGACAAAATTATTGTCGAGGAGATATTGCTCCATATCACTGGATCGCCGTATCGTCTTGATCTGCCGGACCTGTTCAACCTGCTCGGTGGTAATCTTTCCGTTGTCAAACAACACGTCGAGAATGTCCCTGACACCCTTGACCTGTGTTTTCTGAGGCGAATAGAGGCAGCTTAGACCCCTGATACCGTCCTGTGTCATTGCGCTGGATGAAATTCCAACACTGCCATTAAGACTATTATCAGAAGTATTATTTTCTTTTTGTGGTCCGAACAACCTTTTCATCAGGGCATCCTTATAGTTACTTTAACACCATCTGAAATCAAATCCAGAGACTGCGCGTGTATAGCGACGATCTTAAAATTATTAATTGAGTCCCCTACATAGAGCAGCTTATCATTGATCATACAACAACCATTATCACCGTTAGCCATCAAAGAGAGTAGCTGAAGCTCTTGGGCTTCCTTGTTAACCCTTTCTCTGGTTACGGCCATTTTATTCCTATTAAACTCGTCCGAGTTGGTACCTGGAACTTCAACTCCGATTTCCTGCCTGAATGGATTTTTCTTAAGATCACTTACAGCTACCTGATCGACCTGTACGTGCTGGTTAAATTGATCTACGATCTGGCTCATGTCTTTGCTCATCTCTTTTTTTATGCCGGTAAGCTGAGCGATCGCCATTTCGATCCTTAGTTCTTCGGTATTATCCGCAGCGGCTTGAGCGGAATCTGGAGCAGTCTTTTTAATCATAAACCAGAGGCATCCAGCACCTACGGTAAAGAGCACCATTAAAATTATGGTTGTCTGCTTAACATTTTTTCCGCTGTTAGCAGGCACCAGTATATCACCCTGGTCCGAAAAACCTGAGCCACCATCTGTAATGATACTTGACGCGCCGTTTTCTTTCATAAATGACAGCATTTCTATCTCCACATATTAAAATTCAATAATTCGTCATATTTAAGACTGTGAGTCCTGGAAGAACACGCTGACAACAAATACCGCTTCGGTCTGTCCTTCATGTTTTGATTTCTTTTTTAACGACAACTCCTGTATTTTGGCAATACGGTCCATTTTTTCAAGTTCGAGGAGGAAGGAGTAATATGAACTGAAATCACCTGACAACTCCATCTTGAGAGGTTTTTCAATATATCCTTCATATGTTTTCTGCTTCAATGTGCGTATACTCTTCGAGGTAAGACCCTGATTTTTCGCAATAACCGTTATATCTTCAAGAACAGTGTGTATCTCACTTTTAGGAGGCAGTTTGCTCTCGAAAAAATCAATGGCGTTCTTCATTTCTTCCATTTGTTTTGCGATACTTTCCGCGTCGGCAGTAGCTTTTTCAAGCTCTATAAGTTTTGCGAGATCCTGTGTGACCTTATTTCTCTGTGTGGTCAGTTCCTGATTTGCAGGTTTAATCATGTATGCATAAGCTACAAAAGTCAGTCCAAGCAAAACGACCAGAAATATAATTTTTCTTATTGTGCTACTCATGTCAAATACCTCAAATATATAAACCAATGGAACCGCTATATAGCGGAAGTGCTAAATAGTTTCTTTACTTTTGTTCCTAATGCGCTCTACATCCTCTTTTGTAAGCTGAATCTCTTTTTTGAGCATTGCATTGAGTTTGAACTGTCTGTATTTGATCCCTTCAATATCAAACTCTCTGGACTCAACAAGCCCTACCTTTTCGAGCAGTATGGAATTTGTAAGAGCGGCAATATAGTTTGCCACATCGATGTCCGTGGTTGCCAGTCCCTGTATCTCGATGAGTGTATCTGTTACCGTCGTGGTCTGAACGACAGCTTTTTTGGTCTTGTCCTTGGATTCCTTCGCGGGGACAGAAGTAACAACCGTTCTATCCTTTCCTTCTATCTTCAACTCGATGAGTGAAGCACTTGAAGGGAGGTTATTTGTAAGACAAGCGAGCAGTACGCTTCTGGGTACAGTTTCAATGAGTTCCGCGGTCATAACGGCAGTTTTCATCATAACTTTGCGTTCCGCATTTAATTGCTCAAGCTGTGCGATCTGCTGTTTTGCGTCATTCATTTTCTTTGTGACAATAGCAAGGTCCTTTTCGACAGCTTTTTGCCTGACCTTAATAATTGAAAAGGTCGCAGCGATGCCTCCCATAATTACAACGAATAGAAACAGGCAGACAATATTCGCCCTATTCGACTCTCTTTGGTTAACATATTCTTCTGGCACAAAATCAACATTATTCATTTTATTATTCCTATCATTAGGCTGACTGTAATTCTTTAACGGAAGCCAGGCTCAATCCGAATGCCGTGGACCAATCCATGTGCAATAAACGTTCGTCTATATTTATGTTTCTCTTGTTCGAATCAACGGCGGCGAAGACATCCCCAATCTGTGCCGGCAACTGCATCGTCTGTGCGAAGTCGGCAACGGCCTGGCAGATTCTCGGGTCCGTATTCTGCCTTGCCAGGAAAACAAGTTTCTCGACAGTGCTTCCGCCTGATACCGATTCAAAGTACCTGCAGCACGAAGTAGCTTCGGCGATGAGATTTTCCGCGAGTGAATATCCCTGGGTTTCGAGTCCCTTTGATCCCATTGCGACTGCTCTTGCGAACCGAAGGTCATTTCCTCTTGCAATAACTATGTTGCTGTGGTTTGCTCCGATTTCCAAAAGCAGTACGTTTGCCTTTGCGTCTGACTGGCGTCTTCCAAAAAACTGAGAATAGCTTGCCGAAATCGCGAGAGGCCAGATGCTTATTGATTTGATCTGCAGTCCGGCCTTTTCGTATATTGCCAGATTCATCTCGACCTTTTGCCGCTGGGCGACCATCACAACGACATCATAATCGTTTTGATTTGCTGAATTTTCATTAACAACGTATTTGACCATCGCTCCGGCAGGGTCGAAAGGCAGTTTTGCTCTTACTTTTTCGAATACTGCCTTTTCGAATGAGGCACCATTCGAGGCAGGAACGCGGACCTGGTCAATGAAGACATCCGCACAAGGCATCGCGGTTGTCAGAGCTTTGCCCTTGAAGGGATTTGAAGCAACCATTTGTTTGACAGTGCTGGCCACCCACCGCTGCCACTGTCCGGTGTTAGGTTCAATGTCATCAGGTCTGCTCTGGCATGCAGCGGCATTTAGGAATACGTTTTGGCCATCATGTCCAAGTTGTGCCATTTTGATGTGGCCTGTTCCGAGGTCAATGCCTATGGGGTATATTCTCTTTTTTAGAAAGTCAAACATCATTGGTCCTAATTTTCCAAATCCAAAGCTTTAATGCTACAAGTCCGTTTTTATCAAGTACTTCGTCATTAGAATCGGCAACGAAGCAACAAGACATTATCAATCGTCTAAGAGCCAGCCGTCAGCGTGAGCCTGAAGTATGCTAAAATATAGTAAACAAAGCGGCATCGGGCAAATATGCGAGTGTTTGGGAGGTTCAAACATCATGAAGCCCTATAATAATCGTATCAGGGGGTTCATGTTGGGCATTTACAGTTTATTATTGTATTAAACTGCTCTTGTGCAAGCCTTTTTGGCATGATGATAAACCGCTCTAAGTGATCGATAAGAGGGAATTGATGGAATATTTCGAGGCAGAAGATGGGGTAATAATTATTAAAAACTTGTTCATTCTGACTAAAATTGATCAGTGCGGGTCCTATAACACAAAATAAGCTGTATGACCTATCTGTCAGGCATTTGCATTCGCCAAGGAATAAGTTTCGATCTGGGGCTATGAGAACCTGAAACCTGACTTTGAATGAGAAGTTTTTTTGCGACTATTCTGATCTTAGCTGTCTTGACATTAGTGATTGTATTGCTTTTTCGACGCTGAGTTTTTCGTATATTACTGCGTTTACGGCTTGTGCTATTGGCATTTCGACTTTGTACTTTCTGGCAAGAGAGATCACAGAAATGCATGTTGCTGCGCCTTCAACGACGCTTTGTGTTGCGGCTAGGGCTTCTTCTGCTGACTGTCCTTTGCCTATCCGCTCACCGAAAGAGCGGTTCCTTCCTGTTGGGGAGATACATGTTGTTACAAGGTCTCCAAGCCCGCTTAGCCCTGCAAATGTGTTTTCCATTGCTCCCATAGCGAGGCCGAGGCGTTTAATTTCAGC
>DAOWHR010000370.1 GCA_030641315.1 Anaerohalosphaeraceae bacterium
GTCATAAATAAAACAGAAGCACAAATCGTTGCGGTAAGTAAAAGACTGGCGGTTATCGATTTTGGGCGATAAGTTCCACGTCTAGCAGGTGTATTTGATCTCGTTTGTATCATAGGGTATCTCTATTCAGGCCTAAGTGTCTGTTGAATAGATAAAGACGCTCAAGCCAAGGGTTTTATGGCATATTTCTCCAAAAAAAGCCGTTATTGTGCGAAATAAAACATTTTTCATCAAACCGGCAGCTTCAATACTATCGCAGGCATTGATTTTCTATATTTCACGATATTTTACCACACCGCGGAGACTTCTTCAATGGCATCTTGAACCAAAAGTTTTGTCTTTTACACAAGTTTTACTTTACTCCGTATAACAAGTCTGTGAAAATAGAATAGTGGTACAAAAATCGTAAAATTATAATTATATGGGAGGCAAAAAAATGAATACTAAACTTCTGGTGATCTGGGCAATTTGCTCTTTGGTTTGCGGTTCTGTTATTGCTGAAGCGGTTACTCCTTCGGCTGGCGTTGGCATAACTATCTACAATGAAGACTTTGCTGTCGTTAAAGAACGCCGTGAAATGGATTTTGAAAAGGGCGTCAACAAAGTAAAATTCACCGACGTGGCATCGGCCATCGATCCGACAAGTGTGAATTTCAAATGCCTTTCCGACCCCGACGCTGTCAAGATACTCGAGCAGAATTATGAATACGATCTGGTCAATACCGCAAGCCTCTTAAAGCGTTACATCGATCAGGAAGTCTCCATCAACGTAAAGGGAAACGGTGCGGATCGGGGCGATTTTTTAAAAGGCACTCTAAGTGCATTCATAGGCAACGACCTGATAGTCAAAGATATTTCAGGCGGTATGACCGTCATCAGCCGTGATTCAATAGAACGGATACGACTTGCAAAAATGCCCGACGACCTCGTTACAAAACCAACTCTCGTCTGGCTCGCAGCAGCCCAGGACAAAGGCTCGAAGCTTTGCCAGGTAACCTATACAACAGATTCTATCGGCTGGCAGGCTGACTACTCAGCGGTGCTCAATCAGACAGAGGATAAACTCGACCTTACCGGCTGGGTTACAGTAACCAACAACAGCGGCGGCAGTTACAGGGACGCGACCATCAAGCTCATCGCTGGCGATGTAAGACGAGTTCAAAAGCCTTCGCCAATGCCAAGAAGATCGTATGCCAAAGCAATGGGAGCTGTGATGGAAGCCGACTCAGGTTTTGCTGAAAAGCCATTCATGGAATATCATCTCTACACGCTTGGCCGAAAATCAACAATCAATAACAACCAGGTCAAGCAGATCGAGCTTATCGATCCGGCCCAAAACGTGCCCGTCAAAAAGCTGTTTGTCTATGAATGGCAGAAAAAGTCCGACAAGGTGCAGATCAAACTGGAATTTGAGAACAAGCAGGAGTACGGCCTTGGCATAGCACTTCCCAAGGGCAAGGTTCGAGTATTCAAAAAGGACCCCGCTGACGGTACGCTTGAATTTGTCGGTGAGGATTTGATCGACCATACCGCAAAGAAGGAAAAGCTTTCGCTTTACATCGGCGATGCGTTTGACATTGTCCCCGAGCACAGGATAAAGAATGCTAAGCAAGGCAGGCGAACCCGCTCTCAAACGCATGAGATAGAACTACGCAATCGCAAGGATCAGCCCGTTACGGTATGTGTTGATGAAAAGTTCCCCGCCTATGTCAATTGGCAGGTATCATCAGACATTAAATATGAAAAACGGGATTCGACCACGGCAAGGTTTGAGGTTACCATACCGGCTGATTCTACAAAAACCTTCACATACACAGTTGTTCAGGACTGGTAACAATAAGTCCGCCAGCTGCGGAGCGTGGGAGATATTGGCGCAAAAAAAACAGCCTTTAAGCGTAATAAAGGCTGTTTTTTGAAGTATTTAATAGACTTTAGATTTCCTGAAATTGCTGCTTTGCCTGGCCGACCAGGTAAAAGCTGCCCGTTACGCAGATCAGGTCCTCTCTTGCAACCGCGTTTTCGGCGATACGTACCGCCTCACGAAGTGTCATTGCTGTCTGGTACATCTTGCCGCATATCTCGGTGTACATATCAGCAAGGTCTTGCGGGTAAACAGCCTTTGGCGAATTGCTCCGCGTGAAGATAACCTTATCAGCACCGTACTGAAGCTCAGTGAGCATTCCATGTACGTCCTTGTCGCTGTTGCAGCCGAAAATCATTACCATAGAATCATAAGGCACATGCTGACCTATCGCCTGGATAAGAGCCTTGATGCTTGCCGCGTTGTGAGCTGCGTCAACGATAATCCGCGGGTCGTTCTTGATGATCTCCATTCTTCCCAACATGGTAACGCCGTCAAGTCCGCGAATGGCCTTTTCGTCGTTGATCTCAAAGCCCTGAACCTTGAGCTTGTCCAGCATGGCAAGAGCAAGCCCGCAGTTGAGCGCCTGATGTGCGCCAGGCAGCGGTACACGAAGATGCTCAAATCGGCTGTCACGCGTCGTAAGGCATATCCGCGTATGAGGACCATGTTCCCTTGACGACTCAAACCGGCTCGAAAAGTCGATGTCCTTGCCCGTAATGCTCATCGGGGCGTTCATCGCATTGGCTTGTTTTCTGATCGCACGCATCGCTTCGGGTTCCTGTGGAACCGTCAGAATGGGGACGCCTTTCTTAATGATGCCCGCTTTTTCCGCGGCGATATTGTCAATAGTTTTGCCAAGCAGGTTCTGGTGGTCAATGCTGATGTTTGTTATTCCCACCAGTTCGGGCTTGATAACATTTGTGCTGTCCAGTCTGCCGCCAAGGCCGGTCTCGATAACTGCGATGTCGGCTTTTTTGTCGGCAAAGTGCATAAACGCCATTGCCGTCATGATCTCGAAGAAGGTCAGAGCATCGTCTTTTTCGGCGAAAGCCTCGACGCAGCCGCGAACACGGTTTATCAGCGAAACCATCTCTTTGTCGGTTATCAGCACAGAATTTACAACGATCCGCTCATGGATCGTCGTAACATGCGGCGATGTGTACAGCCCGACTGTGAAATCGTTGGCTTCGAGCATCTTGGCCAGCATAGTGGCGGTAGAACCCTTGCCCTTGGTCCCGGCAATATGAACCGTAGGAACCTTGTTATGGGGGTTGCCCAGTTCATCAAGAAAGCTCTCCATTCGCTTCAGATCAAAAGTAGTTACATTATAGCGCATAACCTTCTGTTTTTCGTAATCTGTCCGATCGAAAAGAAAACGCATGGCCTTATCGTAAGTCCGAAAATTAGTTTTCCTGGGGACTTTACGTGCAGACGTACCCTGTTTCCTGGTTTTGGCAGGAGCCTTCCTGCTTGTTTTAGTTGTCGTAGTCATAGCCGGTACGTTACCACAAAAAGGCCCAAGGGTCAACTTAAAACCGCATTCACAGGTTTTTAACAGGCCTTTTTCCGTATTTTTTATTGCTTTAAGCATATTGGATCAAAGGTTTTACAGGAAGTTATCATTTATCGCTGAATTCATATAAAATACCGGTACTATCAGGTAGTTATTATAACAGTTGCAGGTTACTTACAGCTATTTATCGTGCCGGATCGCATCGCAAAGCTGCATGTCTGTTCCTGCGGCAAAGCCTTAACTTTTTTGAAATTTTTGGCCCGATAATTTGCCCATTGCTGTTTTCTGGTGTATAGTTTACATAGATGGGCTTTGAAGCTCGATAGCCGAAATGGTTCGGGGAGAAATAACCGAGCAAAATTTACTGGCGTCGCTTTGAAGCCCATTTTCTTATACGTTACTTGCCCCCATTAACTCCGCTTTCACGCCATTTACGTAGAATCGTGCATCTATGGGTGCATAACACCGTTACCTTGTAATTCTCCTGGCGCAACCTCCTGCTGCCGGTTATTATTAAGCCTTGACGCGATTTCTTACAGGCTATACCATAACTGCAATGCTTCTCAAGTAATTGACTTTGTTTGGTTTTAAGGATGTTAAGAAAAGAAAGTTTAGGTTATGAAAAATACCCGCAGAAGTTTTATTAAGATGGCTGCATTGGCATCAGCGGCACCTTTTATTCTTCCATCACACCTTGTTTCGGCGCAGGACAAACCGAGCGGCCGCCTCAATATCGGCTTTATAGGTATGGGGAAGCAGAACCGCGGGCTTTTGTATAACTTCATTCTCTCTAAAAATGTACAGGTCGTAGCTGTCTGCGATGTCGATACAAATCGTCGAAACGCCGCACAGAAATATGCGAATGACTATTATACGAATTATCCTCAAAAGGGAACTGCCGACTGTAAAGCATATAAAGATATGAGGGAATTAATCGCCCGCGACGACATTGACCTCGTTTGCATCGCTACCCCGGACCATTGGCATGCCTATCCAACCGTTGCGGCCCTAAAAGCAGGCAAAGACGTATATTGCGAAAAGCCTCTTACGCATAACATTCATGAAGCGATAACCGTAATGGACACAGTTAAGCAAACCGGCCGTGTCCTGCAGACAGGTTCGATGCAGCGTTCGATGGGCGGATTTCGAACCGCCTGCGAACTGGTACAAAATGGCGTCATAGGCAAGATCAGCCATGTTGACTGCAGTTTCGGCGGCCCCGGCGTGCCCTGTGACCTGCCCGAAGAACCTATGGAGCCGGGCCTGGACTGGGATAGATGGGTAGGCCCTGCAAAGATGAGGCCCTACAATTCTATATTGAGTCCGCGCGGCGTTCACGATCATTTCCCCAACTGGAGAAAGTATAAGGAGTTCGGCTCCGGTATGGTAGGCGACTGGGGTGCGCATCACCTTGATATCGCACAGTGGGGACTGGGTATGGACGACAGCGGTCCCGTAGAAGTTCACCCGCCTAAAGAGAAAGGCAAAACCGAAGGCGCAAAACTGATTTACGCAAACGGTATCGTCGTAAACCACCTTAACAGCGGATACGGCGTCCAGTTCTACGGCGAAAATGGCCAGGTCAAGGTCAATCGAGGCAGATTCGAGTTGATCCTTGACGGCAAAACAGTTGTCGCCCATGACCCCAATGACAGGACATCTTCCCTTTACAAGAAAACCTTAATAGCCGAAAAGAATTACCTCAAAGACGCAAAGGTAAAACTATACAACAGCACGGACCACACAGCCGACTTCCTGAACTGTGTCGCCTCACGCAAAAAACCGATTACCAGTGAGATCGTTGGCGGCCATTCCGCGATTTGCTGCCATCTCGTGAATCAGGCATATTACAACCACGCGAAGATTAGCTGGGATCCGAAAAAACTCGCCTTTGCAAACGGCACCGGCAAGCCCGAATGGCTAACAAGAGATTACAGGTCGCCTTGGGCAGTGCGTTAGTTTTTTGCTCTCGAATTTAAAATGCGGAATTTTACTACCCTCAAGGGTATTGATATGTTTTCACTTGTATTTTTTTTGTTTGATATTTTAGAATATTATTATATACTAAATATATCGAAGGTAGAAAATAGAAGTCTCTTGGGTTTTAACTATTATAGGAGATTAATATGATGTTATTTAAAAACTTTCTCAAATCAAAAAAGGAAGGCGCATTCACATTAATCGAATTGCTCGTGGTCATTTCAATTATCGCACTATTGCTTGCGATACTGATGCCTGCATTGGGTAAAGTCAAAGATAAGGCCAGAGCTATCGTTTGTGCATCGAACTTGAAGCAATGGAACATCATCCTAACGTTCTTCTCCTCAGAGAATGACGGCAAGTTTCCAGACGCCGACTGGAATGGTGATTACTCGGGGGATATACATGGACAGTGGTGGATTCAGCCTTTGATGCCTTATGTTGATAATAAGGAAATTATGGTTTGCGGGCAGGCCAGAAAAATACATGACGAAGTAACCGGTATCATTTATCAACCGAAGAATTCTGACGAATGCTGGGGAAGCAGAAATCAATCTTTCGCACCGGAACCCGATGTGATGACCTGGGCAAGCTATGCGCCTAACGCGTGGATCATGGATCCGACTGTGGGACAATGGGGGGCTGCTGGTGGGGTTGATTTCTGGGGAAGAATGGACGTTATCCTTACCCCTTCACGTGTACCATTGTTTGTTGATGCCCGTTGGGTTGATGCATGGCCGGATGATACGGACGTACCTCATTCTGAGGAGTGGGGCAGAAACGATGGACAGGGCTATATGAATCACTTTGCGATGCTTCGTCACGGAAAAGCGGTAAACAGCGTTTACGCTGACGGCTCAGCAAGAAAAGTTGATCTGAAAGATCTCTGGAAGCAGAAGTGGCACAAATCGTTCGATACGAATAATAAATACGCCAGAGATGACGCGCCCTGGCCACAATGGATGAGATAGCAAGGCGACTGGAATAAAAGGGTAACTGGCCTTCTCACTAATGAGGTTGTCAATGTCCGCAAGCTGTTGCTGATGCTTTTTCGGAGCATGTTTTCGAACCAATTGCGCTTGACCTATCTTGCTATTGCCAATAATTCCATATTTTTTTAAAACTATACCGCTAAATACCTTAGCGATTTAGCACCACCAAAATTTCCAACTTTTTCGCACCGTTTCCGCAAGATCGTGCCTTTATAGGGGCATGTTTTGTTTGGGACGTAAATATTGGAAAAGATCAATTGCCATTCCTGTGACTTTGCCGATTCAGCAATCGCGCCGCCAAGGATGGTCCTGATCTGTAACAACAGACTACCTGACACATTTTTTGTATATTTCCTTTGATTTACAGGCCCCATTACTTCAGCAACCTACCGACCAAGCCTATCGCTACGCTGGCACCTATCGCCACGGGAAACCAGAGAATGGATATCCAAGCCATGGTTTTTCCTCGCAGCCGACCTCCACTGCGGCGAATGTTAATAAGAGCAACCACCGCAAGTATCAACCCGACGGGATAGAGAATTGCAAAAACAAGTGAGTAGATAGCAGCTCTGCTGACAAACCAACTATCTTCGATCTGCTCTGTAAGATCTGTCAAGTCAGCTTGAACTTGAGATGGATTAAGCTCAAGTTGCCATTCCTGATATTTTTTAAAGTTATCAACAGAAATCACACTGTTGAAGTTTCTGTTTGAAAGCGAAATAGTAGCCTCGAATGTATCGGGTGTTTTGAAGTTTCCTTGATGCTTGATCACGATACGGCTTTGATCGGCACAGATTACATCTTGATCAATTACAAAGACACCAAAGCCATTTGCAAGACACCCTTCGCAAGTTTTTCCGTTAACATCAAACTCAATGATATCAGAGTAGGCTTCTGATTCGGCATCGATTATATCCCGTACAAGATCGTCTACCATTTTGATATCACTCTGGTCCAATTCTACACCCGCTGGCATTTTTGAGATGCGGAAGTATCGCCTGAAGCTATTTACTCCCCAATAAATTTGAGAGATCCCAATCATTAAGAAGATTATAGTCGCACGAATGACAGAATCTGGGGGATGGGTATCACCACTGTACCTCTCAATCATCAGAATTTCGTGTACGGAGATGGATATATTCCATATCCCGAGAGTAGCCAGAGCAATCCCATCAATAAACAACGCAAGTTTGGCTCGGGACAGGAAAAGCCAAAATCCTTCTACCAATAGACATATACCGATTATTCCAAGGACGGCATTAATGGCATTCGCATCCATGCTGCTAAATCCCATCACGATTGCTATTACGCCCCAGAAGATACTTCCAATTCCACGTTTACGAATGCCTTTTCGTAACAGTCCATTGTTTAGCAGTTGTTGCAAATCCTCAACATTGCAAAGATCTTCTCTTGACAATAAATTCGACAGCCTATTTGAGATCAGATCGTTATCAGTATCAGAATGTAGTTCATTTAAGCTCATGCATTGTTTCCTTTCACTGAGGAAATTCTGAAATTGTTGTTGTACCAATGAAATTTCTTTTTTCTGGTGACAAAAGCCTACCTCATAGGGGATTGCCAAAAAAATTATCTTGCCTTTGGCTATTAAATAGATCAGTCCATATCCACATTTTACAGTTTGTGTTTATGGAATTCCAGTGCAAACAAGAATATAGCTGTGTAGTTTTCAAATAAAAATACCCACCAAACCACTTGTCAACGTTAGATAATAGCACGAATCTAACATTTTGCTTGCAATTATCCGTTTGCTTGCTAGAATCACCTTGTCTTAAGGTTGATTTTTGGGTTTTCCTTCCAAATAATTTCTTCCAAAAAACATTGACAAAGGTGTCTGTATCACTATAATGGCGCGCTTTCTATAGAAAGACTGTGGGAGTATTTTAATATTATGAAATCGTATGTGGCAAAAAAAGAAGATATGCAGCCGGCATGGAAGTTGGTCGATGCTGACGGCCGGACACTGGGCCGGATGGCAACTAAGATCGCGACTATTTTGATGGGCAAGGATAAGCCGATCTATACCGCACATGTGGATACCGGAGATTTTGTTGTCGTCGTAAACGCTGAAAAGATAAAGACTTCCGGCACAAAAGCAGATTACAAAGAGTATGACAGTTACTCAGGCTTCCCGGGCGGCAGAAAGATCACTTCCTTCAAGGAAATGATGGAAAA
>DAOWHR010000204.1 GCA_030641315.1 Anaerohalosphaeraceae bacterium
GTTACTCTGGCATGAAGATCATCTCCTGTGAGTTTCAGGCTTTGGCCGCTAATGCTGTTCGCATCATATACTGCTACAGGCGCATCATTAGCTGTGTTAGGATCGGTATACACACCTGTCAAACTGTCAACATTGTCAATCATATCACCGTCAAAATCCCAGTGAGCCATCAGACGTTTTGTCCAGAGACCCGCTGCCTCGGTTGCAACAGTACCTGCGCCATTAGTCACTTCACAATGGTAATCGCCTTCATCGGCCTTCTGTGTAGATGCGATCTCATGGGTTACAGCTGTTGCACCCGGTACAATTTCACCGTCTTTATACCACTGGTAAGATATACCGTTCAACTCTTCAATAGTGAACAAAGCGGCTGTATCGGCTTCAACGGTCTGTGACACGGGCTGTGTAACAATAACCGGGTTTTCCGGAGCTGTTGTGAAACTCCAGATATCACCTTCCTGCGTGCCAGTTCCAACAGTTACATCGACTCTCCAGTAATATGTAGTACCAAAAGCGAGTGTGCCTGGCTCATAGGTCGTAACTAGCTGGTCATCAATTACCGGCGTTGTGCCTGCAAAATTCGGGTCCGTACTAAAATAAACATCACAGGATGTTATCGCAGTTGCCAACTGCCAGCTTAGGTCCGCATTAACATCAACATTAACATTGTCAGGCGTCTTTGCCGGGAAGGCATCGAAAACCAGAAGACTTTCAATGGCAACGGCATCAACATTGATGAAGTTGTCAGCGGTACCGGCCAGAACAACCGTAAGCACACCATCCCCGTCTTCCGTAACAGTTCCGAGCAGTTGGAATCCGAAATGAGTAACCCCGTTGTTGTTCGCAGCGGGATCGGGATCGAGGATCATAATATCGGCAGTGGGATAAGATGTCATGTTAACACTCGCATCGCCGCCGCCGTCACCTATCGTGTAAATCGCAGGACCGGTATTGCTTTGTCCTCGCCAGTATGCATACACATTGTACCCCACGCCTGGAATAACTCCCAGGGCCTCGGTAAAAGTATAGGTAGCGCTTGCTACACCTGGGGTGTTGGTGCTGAAATTTACACCACCCCCATTGTAGGCGGAGGTGTCGTTAAACATGTCCCAATTTGTACCCCAGCCGCCATTATCGTGCGAGCTTATGCTCACAGTGACAACATCGGGGCCGGCAACACCGTCGTTATCTCCATCATCGTCAATCACGATCACCGCTGCCGATGCGGTAAACGCAGCCACAAACAAAATTATTACTGCAAACCATAACTTATTCATTGTACTTTCTCCAAAAAAAAACACTGTTACTAAACTATTTCGATTTGAAAAAACCGAATCACATCTGTAATTTGAGTGGCCGAACACAAGCATTGCAGCGTAACCTCGATGGCCGGTCGGCAAGGTAATGACCAGCCATCGAAGAAACACTCTATAAAGATACTATTTGCGACGTCTTCTTAATACTGCGGCGCCCAGTCCAAGAAGCATCATCGTTGCCGGCTCAGGTATTGCTTCAATAGCAACTGCGTCAAAGTTGATAAAGTTGTCTGCGGTACTGGACAGAACAACCGTAAGCACCCCATCCCCGTCTTCCACAACAGTTCCCAGCAGTTGGAAACCGAAGTGAGTGACTCCGTTGTTGTTATTTGCGGGATCGGGATCGAGAATCATAATGTCGGCAGTGGGATAAGATGTCATGTTAACACCAACATCGCCGCCGCCATCACCTATCGTGTAAATCGCAGGACCGGTATTGGCTTGCCCGCGCCAGTACGCATACACATTGTACTCCGTGCCGGGAACAACTCCCAGGGCCGCAGTAAAAGTGTAAGTAGCGGTTGCTGCACCGGGGGTGTTGGTGTTGAAATTTACACCACCACCATTGTATGCCGAGGTGTCGTTAAACATGTCCCAATTTGTTCCCCAGCCGCCATTGTCGTGCGAGCTTACGCTCACAGTGACAACATCGGGGCCGGCAACACCATCGTTATCCCCATCGTCATCGATTACGATTACTGTAGCTGACGCGGTAAACGCAACCACAAACAATACTACTGCTGCAAAACATAACTTCTTCATCGTACTACCTCCAAAAAAACTGTTACTAATAACTTAGCATGGTGCCATTCACCATACTTATTTAACCACCATTAACCTTATCTCCTTGCCAAAATAAGTTTTCGGTTTTCAAAAATACACTATTTATGAACGACATCCCCTTTTACTCATTGCTTTAACTCAATCTTCTGCTATAATAAAAAAACAGTATGTCAAGGCGCAAAACAAGCCCTTGGCCTACTACCTGGTGGGCCGGCACCTACTCGCCAAAGTATCCTGCTGGCTCACTTTTATTCTTATTCAATAACGCTATCTCTAATATTCGATCAGAGTACTTTTTATACTTTTTCGGAAGCAAACACACTGCTCTGCTATCAGCATACTATCTATTATAAGACATTTAACGGTTCACAGGCAATGGCAGTATCGGCAAAAAACATACATATTTCGGCACAGATACTTTATTGCCCGGATTCCAGAATCAATTTCGGATCACCGAATAAACACCAGTCATGTCCTATAGTCATATCACCATCTGTAACTATTAATGTCAGGAAGCGATCTTCCGGCTGAATGTCCAACAGAATATCCTTTGGCCCTGAAATCGAGCTGACACCTTTTGCTTCGAAACGTTTCTCACCATCAATAAACACCCAGAAGTCAGAAATAACAGCTTTGGCACTATCTTCGTCAAACTCACCTTGAAGAGTTTCAGAAAGTCCGCACTTTGCTGTAAACTGGCTTATATCTACTCCCGGCATATCTTTACGGATATTGTTCAGATCAAATGTAATACCAACATTTGGAACCATGATAATAGATGGATTTTTTATCGTACCATATTCCAGCCCATCCAGGACAGAATGATGCCTAGTCTGATTTTCGATCGCGACAATGCCGCTATTGGCAATTTGAGTCCAGTAGACGCCTGAAGTATCAGGGCAAGCAGCAAATGTATTACCACTTGAATCTATCTGAACATCACCGTTTCCACCATCGGGAATAAATACTCCATCGATCCAGTCATTCCCTGGTACTTCAAGATATTGGTCGTGTCCGGGACGATTGTCGATATAATTCATGTAACTATTTGGATTACCTGAATCGAGATCGATCCCGCTTCCATACCTGCCGGTCCCAAAACCATTACCTCCGCCAACGACATCTGCAATATCGAGATTCTGACCTCTCCAGACAAAACCATTTTGGGAGTCAATTCGCCTTACAAAATCATTCTTTTGTAACGAAATATCACGGATCTGACTTGCCCTGCGGTCAACACTTCTTGCCTGGTCGACCTCAACTATTTGGGTAGTTCTTTTTTGGCCTTCCTGTCCTACTACCAGATTGGCCTTTCCCCTAAACATGTGCAGATCGCAGGAACCATCGTATTTGACACTTACGCCAAACTCGGTCCCAAGATCGACAATGCTTGCACTGGGAGTATTGACGGTAAAACCTGTTGCGTATTCTGAAACAAACGCACTGACCTTACCTGAACTTACAAACATACTTTTGGGACTTACAAGTTTGATCACTGCAGGTGCCTCAACAACTACGACAGCACCATCATCGAACGTAACCTCGGCTAAACCCCTGATCAGAGTCATTTCTCCCTTCCTGAGCACATCGCCATTAGACGGCATTTCTTTTCTCTTCACCCACTCCGCATTGATCGAATCAGTAAGCGTAGCAACAACCGGCGGCGAAGGGAAAAATATCACAAGAACCGTAATAAACAGTATAGCGGCGGCAGAAAAGACCAGTGTAAAAATCGACATCTTTGATATTTTATGCCCCGGTTTTGCATCAACGATCATGTCTGAATCATCAGTCTTCTCTGACGGCCTTTCGATATGAATGCCCGGTGCCGTTGCTTCAATTTCAGCCAAAGCTTTCCAGAGTTCAATGTCGTATGGTGCTTCGTGGCCTTTGTCATGCAGAACCTTAAGATTATCCGGTTCCTGCAAGCCCCAATAAGTATTGATCAGTCGGAAATAATATTTCCGAGCAATAGGATCACCCTCCAACAGAGATTCCAAACGCTGTAATTGTTCTTTGGTAATATCATTTTCCATTGAAAGTACAACAAGTTCGGCAATCTCATTTAATAACTCTTGATTGAATTTCATGATCTACCCTCCAGCCGGAGAGAGAATTGAACACACTTAGCAAGAGATACATGAATCCTGCAAACCGATTTATAAACAGCCTGCATTGAGATTCCAACCTGTGATGCTATTTCGCGAAATGTCAAACCTTGTTCATATCTCATAAGGATATAACTTTTTTGCTTTCCTGACAACTTTGCCATGCATTGTTTAAGGGCTTCAAGTTCCTGCTGTACATAACTCAAAGCATCTGCACTTTCCTTTTCGAGCAAGTCATTTAGATGGTCACTAAACAGCACTTTTGTTTTTTTGTTCTTTTGCCTGAACGAAAGTATTTTATACTTGGCTACCGTAAGACTCCATGCTATAAAATTGCTTCCTTCTTCAAAACTCTCGAATTTATTCCACATTTCCGCCAATGTTTCCTGCAATATATCGTCAGCATCAGAAGAATTTGGGACCAAATACAAAATGTAAGCATGTATGCGTCTTTGATTCGGCACCAAAAGGCTCATAAATTTCTTACTCTTCAAGTCTTCTTTGCTTTGATTATCCACAATACCTCGATGTGATTAGTTGGCCATGAATGTTCTATATAGTAATATGCTTGGCACCTGTTTTGACAACCATAATTCTATTTTTTTTAAGATTTTATGTCAACCAAGCCCAATATTATAATACTCCCCGGATTTGAGACCAGTGTAAAAGGTGATAAGTTGTGGTATAATTCAACTAGTTTAAATGTTTGTATATTAGTCAGTTTTAAGTTACACTGCCGCGTCTTGCTGGTTTTGTTGCTGGCAGGTTATTCTCAAAATTATCAGAACGGATAGAAAAAGTGGATGTTAAGATAGATATTGCGTATGAAGATGAAGATGTCCTCGTTATCAATAAACCGGCTGGAATATCGGTTACCAAGGATCGAGCAGGTGATGACGATCTGCTAAAAGTACTCAAAGCCAGATTCGCCAATGACGCACTTTGCCTGGTTCACCGCCTTGATAAAGGAACTTCAGGCGTGATGGTCGTCGCCAAAACGACAGACGCACAAAGAACATATTCAGGTTATTTTGCAAAGCGACAAGTATCCAAGACCTACCTCGCACTAGTTAGCGGAGTTTTTGTCGACCACGAAGGTGTCGTACGCCACCCCCTCGCTCGAAGCAGAAAGGACCCCCTGCTGATGGTGATCGACCCACGCGGAAAAGAAGCCGAGACAAAATGGAAGCTCCTCGCCGACTTCGGTATGGCAGCCCTGATCGCCGCGAATCCCGTCACAGGCAGAACACACCAGATACGAGTGCACATGACCAGGATCGGAATGCCACTCCTCATCGACCCGCTCTACGGCGGAACAAAACCTGTAATGCTCAGCGATTTCAAGAGAAAGTATCGTGTAAGGCCAGGCAAAACCGAACTCCCCCTCATGGAGAGGATGACACTTCACGCGTATCAGCTTTGTCTGCCGGGCAAAGAGCCGGACGATCAAAACCGATATTTCAACGCGCCTTTGGACAAAAAATTCTGCGGAACAATAAAAATGCTCGCCAAGCACAACCCTGTCGGCCTGAACTCATTCACTGACCTGTCGCATTACGAGGCGATCGTAAACGGCAGCCCGCTGAATTTGTTCTAGAGCACTTGGACTTTTTATGTATCGACTTAGGCCGTTATGAGGACGAGTCTGACAAGGCGAAAAACGCAGCCAATGCTATCCATTGTCGAGTATTTTCAACGTAGTCAGACGAAGCCGCAATAGGTATAAGCGATACA
>DAOWHR010000315.1 GCA_030641315.1 Anaerohalosphaeraceae bacterium
AAGCTGCTTGCGCTATGCGACAAGTTCAGGATACAAGCCATAGCCATCGGTAACGGCACTGCATCGCGCGAGACTGAAGCTTTCGTAAACTCATGCGGCCTGCCAAAATCGATAGTCGTTGTAATGGTAAACGAAAGCGGGGCGTCGATATATTCCGCTTCCCAAGCGGCACGCGATGAGTTCCCCGACTACGACCTGACCGTTCGCGGATCGGTATCTATCGGCAGACGCCTGATGGACCCGCTTGCCGAACTGGTTAAGATAGACGCAAAATCCATCGGCGTAGGCCAATACCAGCACGATGTCGATCAGACCAAACTCAAAAATTCGCTCGACGACACTGTAATATCCTGTGTTAATGCTGTAGGAGTTGAGGTAAATACCGCGAGCAAACAATTGCTTACTTATGTATCGGGTCTTGGCCCGACCATTGCTGCCAAATTAGTTACGCATCGTGATTCCAACGGTGCGTTCAATTCCCGTAAAGAGATATTGAACGTGCCCGGCCTGGGCGCCAAGACATTTGTCCAGTGCGCCGGCTTCTTACGCATTGCAGGAGCCTCAAACCCGCTCGACGCTAGTGCTGTCCATCCCGAAAGCTATTCCGTTGTCGAGAAAATGGCCGCTGACCTGGATTGCTCGGTTGCCGGTCTCATGCAGAACTCCGAAATTAGGGACAGGATCGACCTCCACAAATACGTAACCGATTCGATTGGCTTGCCTACCCTGCACGACATTAAGCAGGAACTTGCCAAGCCGGGCCGCGACCCGCGCCAAAAGTTTGAAGCGGTCACCTTCACCGAAGGCGTAAATAAGATAGAGGATTTAGTAGAGGGTATGAAGATCAACGGCGTAGTAACCAATATTACAGCCTTTGGTGCCTTTGTCGATGTCGGTGTCCATCAGGACGGCTTGGTGCATATCAGCCAATTGGCCGACAAGTTCGTAAGTGACCCAGCCGATGTTGTCAAGGTCGCCCAAAAGGTGGAAGTGACGGTCATGGAAGTGGATGTCCAGCGCAAGCGGATTTCACTCACCCTAAAAAAACAGCAGCAGCCAAAGGAAAAAGCAGAACCAAAACCAAAGAAACCACCAGTCAAAGATACCAAACCAAAACCCCGAACACAAAAAACAGAAACCAGGGTCGACCCAAAAAAACCATTAGCCGATCAGTTAAAACTCGGATGGTAACCAATCCCCAAAGCTCGTCGGAGTCGGCACGGTTGCGGTGCATTTGATAGGAAATTCCAAAATTTAACTTGGCTAAAATGTAACGTGATGTCAGTTTTTGCTCCGTATCTCAAGCGGCACACTTGACATACCGCTGGAAATCTGTACTGTATACAGGCATGATAACATCGCCCAATCACTATGAACTGGCCCTTACGAGCTGGCTTTTTGATAACGGTGTGCGTTTTCTTGCGGTAGACCAGCAAAAGCGTAAGGTCTTTGCTCGCAATAAGATAAAGACCTTCGATCTGCTTGTCTATCCGAATGACACAGCTATTGCGTCAAGCCGGACACTTGTTGTAGAGGTAAAGGGGCGTCTTTTTAAGGGCGCCAGGTTATCCGAAGCTTCGGCACTTGCCAACTGGGTTACAAAGGAAGACGTCATAGGCCTGACGAGATGGGAACAGATATTCGCCCGGACCGAGCAGCGCCAGTCATCGAACGCGGTTTTTATCTTTACTTACAAGTTTGAGAGGATCGATGTTGAAACCGATGGGCTTGAGACGTATGATTTTGACAATAATTTGTATTGCTTCTATGCGATAACTCTGGATGATTACAGAAAGAAAATGAAACAGAGAAGCCCAAAGTGGCAGACTTACGACCTGAAGGCAGCAGATTTCCGTGCCGCCGCGGTCCCGCTCGGAGAGCTTCTTATAAATAGAACGGAAACATGATCAATGAACAAAACGATACAACAACTTGCAGATATTATACTCAACGGCGGCAGACTTGACCGTCGCCAGATCGATACTCTAGCGGACGCGTCAACAGATGCTTTTGACGATCTGCTTTATTATGCCAATAGGATCCGCGAAAAATATTTCGGCAATAAGATTAAACTCTGCTCTATCGTACCGGGCAGGCTGGGTGGGTGCAGCCAGGACTGCGCATTCTGCGCCCAGTCACTGCACTATGACACCCCGGTCGATAAAACGCCCAGGGTTTTGAGCGATGAAGAGATTCTTGCCGCAGCTGCCGACGCGAAGGCCAAGGGCGTTCCTAATTTCGGAATCGTCTATTCCGGTAAAGCAATCACGGAAGAAGAACTGCAACGAATCGAACGTCTCATCAAAACGATCACCGAAGATTACGGCCTTGGTATGTGCGCATCGCTTGGTATTATAAACGCCGAACAGGCAAAACGCCTTGCCGATGCAGGCCTTAAGCGCTACAACCACAACCTCGAAACGTCCGAGAGACATTTTGCCGACATCGTAACCACCCACAAATATGCTGACCGTGTAAAGACTATCGAGGTAGCGACAAAAGCAGGCTTTGGCATCTGCGGCGGCGGGATATTCGGCATCGGCGAAACAGAGACCGACCGCATAGACATGGCTATGGAACTTAGAAGGCTGGGAGTAGATACCGTGCCGATCAATTTCCTCCACCCGATAGAAGGCACGCCGCTTGCAAATCAAAAAACACTTGCCCCGCGCCAAATACTGAGGATAATCGCCCTCTACAGATTCATACTTCCAAAGACAAGCCTAAAAATAGCAGGCGGCAGGGTACTAAACCTCCGAGACATGCAAAGCTGGATATTCAAAGCAGGAGCAACATCAATACTAACAGGCAACTACCTAACAACAGCAGGCAGATCAGCAGAAGCGGACCAGCAAATGATAACAGACCTCGGACTGGAATGTTAGATTTGAACAGCACTACTGTAGGAATATACAGGAAAGGATGATGGTTTCTCATGATGATTGACAAAAGGATCAGTTCCATATTTAGGCTTAAGTTACTTTTAGCTGTTATCTGTTTAATTGGGTTGTTTGTTTCCATCGCTTATTTGTTTGCTTTTAAGTTTCAAACACCAATAGATAAGCTTAAAGCATACGTCATTATTGATCCGTTGAAGAGTGAGTATGGCAGAGAGGTTAAAAATGTTCCAGAATATATTGAAATCACAGTTAATGGTTTGAAGGAAGATGACTCGCAGGAATATTTTCCATATCTTGCCGAGTATGCTTTGAATCTACATTTGATTTTTTTAGAACAGACATGGCTTGCACGTGAGCTTCCAGTTGATGATAATATTCTGCTTGCTGAGTTCGTTAGACTGGCCGGGATTCCAAAATACAAGACTGCTAATGAGGCAGGTTGGAGGGATGAGCAGTTTTACGGGAAGTTCAACCGTAGTGGTTATTCATCGTACCAGATATACAAGTGGTATTTGGAAAGCAAGGACAAAGTAGATTTATATCCCAATGCAAAGCGAATGCATGAAATAGGCGATAAAATCCTGAAAACAGGTATGCATGGAGTCGGTGGACATGACGATGTGTGTCATTATGGTTGTGAGTAGATAATCTATGCGAATAATAGCAGGTTCAAAACGTGGTATGAAGCTTTTGCCTCCTAAGAGTAACGAGACCCGGCCCATTACTGACCGGGCCAAGGAGGCACTGTTTAGCGTTATATACAAATATGACATGCCGGATGGCTGCCGGGTTGCCGATCTGTTTTGCGGCACGGGTTCGATGGGGCTTGAGTGTCTAAGCAGGGGCGCCGAGTTTGTTACGTTTATCGATCAGTCGCGGCAGGTGGTTGACATCCTGAACAAGAATATTGAAAAGGCAATGTTCGTTGCCGAGTCCAAAGTCATCCGGGGTAACATTTTTCGCATCGGCGCACCGGTGCCGCACGGCGAGGATAAGTACGACCTTGTGTTCGTCGATCCGCCATACGTGATGGCAAACGATACCAGCGAGAACTCCAGAGTTGGCAAACTTCTTGTCATGCTGTGCGATCAGATCGCTGACGGCGCGATAGTGATCGCCCGGACGCACAAACGCAGCGAATTTCTTGACACTTACGGCACACTGAAAGCCATCGACCGCAGGGAGTGGGGAACGATGGCAGTGACGATATTCCAGCAGGCAACAGAAATTGAAAGCGAAACAGAGAGCAATGAAGATGAGCAATAGAGATTCAGCGATAAAAATTGTAACGACGCTTCGCGATGCCGGCTTTCAGGCACTGTTTGCCGGCGGATGCGTGCGTGATATGCTTATGGGCAATGAGCCGAAGGATTACGACATCGCGACCGACGCTCATCCGGAAGCGGTTATCAAGCTTTTCCGCAGGACGCTGCACATTGGCGCCAAGTTCGGCGTTGTGATGGTTCTGATCGATTCGCATCAGTTTGAGGTCGCAACCTTCCGGACCGAAACCGGCTATGTCGATGGCAGACATCCTGATACTGTAGAATTCGCCTCAGCCAAAGAGGACGCGGCCAGGCGGGACTTCACCATAAACGGTATGTTCTACGACCCGATCGAAGAAAAACTGTACGATTACGTCGATGGTCAGGCCGATCTGAAGAACCGCGTTATCCGCACAATCGGCGATCCAGCGGACCGTTTCGCCGAAGATTATCTCCGGATGCTTCGGGCGGTCAGATTCGCCAACCGGCTTAACTTTACCATAGACGACTCAACCTTTGTCGCTATCGGTAAGCTCGCGGGCAACATTACAAACATTTCCGGTGAACGGATAGCCGTCGAGATGGAATCGATCCTGACCCATCCCTCACGGGCCAGTGGAGTTGCCTGCCTTATCGAAACCAATCTGGCAGGGGCTTTTTTACCAAAACTCAGCAAAGAGGACACTGATCTTGCGATAAATGTTTTGGCCAAGCTTCCTGACCAGTCAGGTTTTGCATTGGCTCTTGCGACTATGTTTGTCAATTGCCAGGTTCAAGCGGCTCTCGAGCAGATCGAGATTTTAAAACTGAGCAACGAACATATAAGCCGAGTGGAATTTCTTCTCGCAAACCGTCAAAGGCTTCTTGATGAGAATCTTTCACTTGCTGACCTGAAAGTACTGCTCGCGACGAATTACTTTGACGATCTATGCATGTTCCAGACGGCCATTCAGCAGGCCGCAGGCAAGCCGACCGATGCAATTACAGATGTTCGTGCAAGAGCATCATCGCTGGACAGTAAAGACATAGCGCCGCCGCCATTGCTCAACGGTAACGAATTGATGGAACTTGGCTGCAAACCAGGCCCAGCGGTCGGCAGGCTTGCAAAAGCGATGTATACTGCTCAACTTAATCTTGAGATCAAAACAAAGGATCAGGCCTTGCAATTTGTAGAACGCTGGCTCGCCGAGTATGGTAGCTAACTATTATACACTTTCGCGTATTATTTTCGCACCGACGGCGTTGAGCTTTTCTTCGATCTTTTCGTATCCTCTGTCGATATGATATACCCTGCTGATCGTGGTTCTCCCGTGTGCGGCCATTGCTGCCAGTACCAGTGCCGCCGAAGCCCGAAGATCAGATGCCATTATCGGTGCCGCGACAAATCGGTCGACGCCTGCTACGATAGCGATAGGCCCTTCCTTGCGGATATTTGCTGCCATGCGGTTCATTTCGGCCACATGCATGAAGCGGTCAGGGAATATCTTCTCCGTAATGATGCTGTTGCCGTCAGCTAACGCCAATAGTGCCATCAACTGCGCCTGCAGATCGGTCGGAAAGCCCGGGTACGTCTGGGTCGTAACGTCAGCCGGGATAAGTCTGCCGCTGCGTGTTACGATGCACCCGTCCTCGGTCGGGTCGATTCGGACGCCGATCTTTTCGAGGCGGTCGACAACCGCTACCATGTCATTGAGTGAGCAGTTCTTTATCTCAAGTTTCCCTGCGGTGATGGCCGCAGCGACCATGAAAGTTCCCGCTTCGATGCGGTCACCGATCACACGGTGCTCGACCGGTTTTAGCTGGTCAACTCCTTCGATGGTCAGCCTTGGCGAACCCATGCCCGTGATCCTTGCTCCCATCTTGTTGAGGAAGTTGGCAAGATCGGTTATCTCCGGTTCGCAGGCCGCCGATTCGATCACCGTTGTGCCTTTTGCAAGTGTCGAAGCCATCAGGATATTTGCCGTGCCAAGCACTGTCGATCCGAACGGTCCGCCCAGAAAGATAGATTTGCCTGTCAAACCGTTCGGTGCGGTCGCAACTATATTACCGTTTTCGAGATGAATATTGGCTCCAAGTTCGGTTAGTCCTCGAAGGTGAATATCTACAGGCCGGTCGCCGATAGCACAACCGCCAGGCATCGATACTTCGGCCCGGCCGCAGCGGGCAACCAGCGGACCGAGAATACAGATACTGGCCCGCATCTTCCTTACGATGTCGTATTCCCCGACGGGGTTGTCGATTGTTGTCGCGTCGATATGGATGTCATCGTTCTGGTCGCGGTGTACCTTTGCGCCCAGCGAGCTTAGCAGCATTTCGAGAACGGCGATATCTGCCAGTTTCGGGACATCTTTTATTATGGAGTTTCCCCGAGCCAGCAGTGCCGAAGCCATTATGGGCAGTGCCGCGTTCTTAGAGCCGCTCACATTGATAACTCCGTCAAGTTTTACCGGACCATCGATACGAAATATGTCCATCTTTAATTTCCTTGCAAACAGAGGGCTAATGTTATAGAAGATGTTCTCGGAGTATCTTATAAAATGCCTGCGTAGTCAAGGGTGCTTTTAGTATGATCGGCTATTTTGCAAGAAACTATTACTTTCCGCTGAACGAAAGGTTTTATGAGCGATTTTTTATACATTATTGCTGAAGTAACTTCTGATGCTGTCAGTGCTGTACAGCAGCAATCCGAAACGGCATCAACGCTGTACGACCTGCTGATTATGATCCCAGGCGTACTGCTGCTTTCTTACTGGATCGGGCGTGGCAGTATTGGTGAACTTGCCAACAGTCCCATAAGGAGAAACTGGGTTCCATATTTTGTTCCGTTCGCTTTAATGTTTGTCTGGCATATGCTTGGGTCCGTTCTGCCAAGCATCACCGGTTCATTGGTACAAAAGGATACTGCCAGCTATGATATCGCCTTGCATCTTGGACGCGCCTTAGTAGATATTGGGATGATCGTCCTGATGCTGTTTCTTGCAGGAAATTTCTTTGCAGGTGGAGTAAAAGGTTTCGGATTGGATATCAGGAGATGCTTACAGCAGTTCAAGTGGGCTGTGGTTAATTACATCGCGATTATTCCGCTGGTGCAGTTGGGCGTGGCGATCATTGCGCTTACGGGAGTGAAGATCGAGCAGCACGAAACCCTGGTGATGGCCAGTCAAAGTGATTCGATGGTACTTAAAGTTATCATAGTAATATTTGTTATTGCGGTAATTCCGATTTTTGAAGAGATGATCTTTCGAGGAATGTTCCAGTCGATGATAGTTGGCTTTATAAACAGTAAGTGGGCTGCGATCATGTTAACATCGATCTTGTTTACGGCCATGCACCGGTCAGAAACGCATTGGCTTGCATTGTTTGCCCTGTCGGTCAGTCTTGGGTATGCATACGAAAAAAGCGGTTCGCTCTGGCGGTCGATCTTTATTCACTCGATATTTAACGCTGTTAGTATTTCCTTAACGCTCTTACAGTGATCAGATCAAATCAGTCTTGTTCGTCCAGTTGCATTGTTGTTTTAATGTAATCTTCAAATTGGGTCTTTCTCCTGCCTGAACGTTTTTGGCCGATAGTTGTGATCAGTATTAGTATTGCGATGGACAATGAGACACTGCCGAAGATGATCCCGCAAAGTAGACGAATTCCAGCAGGCTTCGGTTCAATTCCATTAAGCAGATAATACGCTCGAAGGGTTTGCTTTATGCCTGCAAGTTCTACAACCGGTTCGGTTACAGTCAGCTTGAAGCCCATCTGTTCTGATGTGAACGGGTAAAGCACCCAGCTTGCCGGGGAGCCTTTCATCTCATCTTCTGAGGTTTGGTAAGCGATGTTTTCTATAGGCAGTTTCGTCAGATTGCAAACTTTTCCATGGCTGTTAAATAACTCAATTTTGCCATGCAGTTTTGAATGAATTTGACGCATTGTAAGCTCAGAGTCATGTTCCAGGTAAAGGATCGCTCCATGTTTGGCGTATTCTGCATACCTGGAGTGTTTGATCCTGCATGAATATTGACCCGGTTTTGATATATCCACATCCATCTGGATCGGGGCTGCTTTTTCAAGTTCATTTACAGGAGTGGCAATATCGTCGCCCGCCCAAAAACAATAACCGGACATCGAAGCCAGTACAACGGCAATAAACCCGGCAGCTAGCCTGAACACAAGTTTTCGCTGCTTAGCCATTTGTGGTACCTGCCTGGTTTCCGGTTGATCCTTCGACCGCTTGACTGCAGTTTGGGCATAGACCTTCGAGACGAACCTGCTGATGCTTAATAACAAAACCGTCACTCGATTTCGCCATCGGAAGTTCCACATCCTTCATGCAACGGGTTTCTTTGCAGCTTATGCATGTAAAATGCGGATGGCACTGCTGGGCCGTACAGTTATGTCCAAGTTCATAGTATGCGCACCTGTCCTGAATATACGCCTGATGGACGATACCTGTCTCTATCAGACTTTCCAGAACACGGTATATCGTGACCTTGTTCGGAGAGCTTTTGCCCAGGCTTTCCATTATCTGTGCCTGGTTAACGGGCGCCTTCGCATTGATCAGGGCAGTGAGAATATCTACACGCTGGCGGGTCCTGCGAAGTTTAACCTCGGCTAATAGTTCTTCGGCTTTGTCAGTTGTCATTTCTCATCCCCGGTTTGTCCGTGGCTGTGTGTGCCGTGACACATACAGGATCCGCTCATATCAAGGTCGCTGTCGACGAACAGCAGGGGGAACACAATATCGCTGACACAGCAGGGCACCCATACCGCAAAGAAAATTATAACCGCTGTAGCAGCTAAGACTTCTACGGTCATGTCGGTTTGTAAATTCATCAGTACATGAGCGGTAGATGCCCACGTACTAAGCAGGACATGGGCGGCATGGGGACATTTAGAACGCGGTATCATAAACGCGATAAGAACACCCAAAAATGCGGCTGGGTTTACTATGTACCAATCTTCAATAAAACCAAGATGCAGACCGTGGCTATGATCGTGATCGCAAAGCACACCCTCGGGGCAATCCGCATCTTCTGCATGTTCGTGCCCGTCATCAGCATCATCCTGGCAGACATGACCTTCCTCGCCGTGTGCGGCAGCGGCATCAACATAACCATCCTCTTGGTGTGAAGTTTCTTCGACAGTTTTTTCTGCATTGTGTTCATCCTCACCATGGCCGCCCGGCCCATGAAAGACCTCAGCATGTGAAGGAATATCGAGCTTGAACAGTTTCTCGCCAAGATAAGGCATTACGCAGTCGCTAATCGTTGCCACTCCGATCGCTCCGACATAGCCGACCACCAGCATGGTCAAAAAACTTTTCTTCTTGGCGTGCAGAGAATATATCGATGCTGTTACCATGGCGCTAAGCAGGACATGCCCCGGGTGAAATATCTTAAAAAGTATTGCCGGGTTGAAATTTGCGGCCTTAAATGACAACATACAGACCAGGCCAATCGCAGTGCCAGCCAGCGTAAACGGTGCATGTCCCTTAAATTCTACTCCAATATGCTTCAGTTTTTTAAGTATTGCCATCTGTATTATCCTTCGGAATTATTGCTTTTTATTGATTATTTCAGTAAATGCAACTGAGTTGCAAATCCATATTAAGCTAAACGCAACTAAGTTGCAATAAAAAAATGTAATTTCAGTG